>JAVVZN010000068.1:0-6953 GCA_036650555.1 Rikenellaceae bacterium | reverse complement strand
AGCTACCTGCATGCTCAATAATATACTCTCTTCCTTTCTTGTCGTTACCTTTTATTGCATCCAACATATCTTCGCTATCGGGAGCTTCATTGTCTGCTAGCTCAACGTCGGCAAGTTCTGCAAATGTTGCGAATAGGTCGATTTGGCTTATTGCAGCGTTGCTTACTTGTTTTGGTTTTATAGTTGATGTCCAACGAGCAAATGCAGGAACACGTGTGCCAGCTTCAAAATTACTATATTTACCACCACGGTATTCTGCCCAAGGTTTGTGATCGCCTAGAAGTTCAACGGCTTTGTCGGCATAACCATCGTCTACCACAGGACCATTGTCGCTTGTGATGATAATTAAAGTGTTGTCGGCAATTCCAAGTTCGTCAATGGTTTTTAGTATCTCACCAACCGACCAGTCAAACTCTTTAATAGCATCGCCACGTGCGCCCATCTCTGTTTTCCCAACAAATCTAGGATGTGGTGCGCGAGGCACATGAACATCGTTTGTGCAGAAATAGAGGAAAAATGGTTTTTCTGAGTTGTTGTTGTCGCGGATGAATTTAACTGCTTTTTCTGTGATGTGATCGGCAATCTCTTCATCAACCCACAACGCACTTTTACCACCTTTCATGTAGCCAATACGTGAGATGCCATTGATTAATGCTTGATCATGTCCGTGACTAGGGTGTAGTTTTAGTAGTTCGGGATTGTTTTTACCGGTTGGCTCACCTGGAAATGGAGTTGTGTAGCTAACTTGAATAGGGTCGTTTGGATCTAGGTTGGCAACTCTTCCGTTTTCAATGTAAACACATGGCACACGATCACCTGTGGCAGCCATTATATAAGAGTAGTCGAACCCTATTGAGTCGAGGGCAGGAGATATTAAACCGTTCCAGTCTTGCTCTCCGCGTACGCGACCAAGACCTAAATGCCATTTGCCTACTGCTGCTGTGGTGTACGATGCACGTTGTAGCATCTTAGGTAGAGATTGCATCTCTGGTGTGACGATCATTGCTGCGTCGCCAGGTGCTATGCCTGTGCCCGGTACGCGCCATGCGTATTTTCCTGTTAGTAGGCTAAAACGCGATGGAGTACTTGTGGCAGAGGTGGCATGAAAGTTTGTGAAACGAACTCCTTCACTTGCAACACGATCAACATTTGGAGTTTGAACGCGATGTGCTCCGTTTGCACTTAAGTCACCATAACCAAGATCATCTGCGTTTATGATAATGATATTAGGGCGTTTTTGTCCGTCGCTTGCTCCTTTGTCGGCTGCATAGATTGCACCCGAAACAATGGCAAGTGAACTTAACAATGTGGCTTTTTTGTAATTCATAATTGTTTAATATTAAATTATTTCTTGCTTAATTTCTCTATTATTGTGTGTAATTCTTTAGCTATATTGTTGTAGGTTGGATCTGCTATTAAGTTGTTTTGCTCATTTGGATCATCGGTTAAAAAATATAGTTCAGCATTGTTTTTGTTATGCGAAGAGATGAATTTATAACCATCTTTGCGCACTGCCATTACTCCGCTATTGTTTTGTGTGATGAGGTAATCTCGGTATTGAGGTGCGTTGGGGTCGATGAAAAGCTTTGATGCGTCGGCGCTATCGTTTAGTGATCCTTTGTTTGGCTTGCAAGAGGTGATAGATGCCACAGTGGCAAGCATATCGAGATAAGTGAAGTTTTGGGTCTGTACAAATCCTTTTTTTATCTTCTTACCCCAAGAAACAATGAATGGCACACGTGTTCCGCCTTCGTAGAGTGAGTATTTTTCTCCGCGTAACTTGCCGAATGGGTCGTGTGATGCAATATTTTCGAGTGCTCCATCTTCGTAACCCTCTTTTATCATCGGACCATTATCGCTAGTGATTATTATGATAGTATTATCAAAAATGCCTTTTGCTTTTAGTTTGGCCACTATCTCTCCAACTTGATAGTCAAATTCTTCGATCACGTCGCCATAGATGCCTGCACGGCTTTTGCCTCTGAATTGTGCAGAGGGCACGCGTGGTTCATGGGCGTTTTGCGATGTGTAGAGTAGAAAAAAAGGCTCTTTCTTTTTGGTGTTGTCAATGTAGTTAAGTGCATGTGAGAGTAGGGTGTCGCTCATGTTCTCATCAACCCAACGTGCCTTTTGTCCGCCACTCATCCATCCTATGCGTGCTATGCCATTAATAATGGTGCCGTCGTGTCCTTTGAAGTGTTTTAGTTTTAGTAGTTCGGGGTTCTCTTTGCCTGTTGGGTCGGTGCCAACTTTATTTTTATACGAAACTGTTATCGGATCGTTGTCATCTAGCCCCAATACCTTTCTGTTCTCTATGAAAACAGTTGGAACTCTATCGTTTGTGGCAGGAAAATAATATGAGTAATCAAAACCAATATCGTTTGGTGATAGTTCTATCTCTTTGTTGAAATCCACTTTCTTATCTTTATTACCTAAGCCGAGATGCCATTTTCCTACTAATGCAGTTTTGTAGCCTGCGCTTTTTAACTGTTGAGGTAGGTTGTTTTTCTCAATATCAATGGTCAGAGGAGCATCTGCTGGCAATATGCCAACACCTTTACGCCATCCGTATTCTCCTGTGAGAAGAGAGTAGCGCGAAGGCGACGATGTTGATGCAGGTGAGTATGCAGAGGTGAAACGTGCAGATGTGGTGGCAAGTCGGTCGATGTTTGGGGTGGAGATAAGTTTTGCACCGTAGCATCCGAAATCTGTGTAGCCAATATCGTCAGCAAGAATAAACACTATGTTTGGTTTCTCTTGTGAGTGTGCAACTGCTACTGATGTCAGAAGTAGAGATGATATAATGATTGGTTTGTTCATAACGTTACTTGATATTACTTGATATTACTTAATGTGGTTAGTTCATTGCGTATTTTCGATGATGATAATATTCTTGGGTCGTTATATTTTCTTCCATATTCGGTTAGCTCTCTTGCTAAAAAACGTAGGTCGTCTTTAAATTGAGGGTTGTCAATCTCATTTTTCATCTCAAATGGATCGTTTTGCATGTCGAGCAGCCATGGCTTTTCGCCTGCAATCTCTGATAATACAAGCTTGAAACGTTGCGAAACAGCACTCACCCATTGATTTTTTGATGGAGTACCGCCATTGTCATCATAGGCTTTTGCTGTCACTCCGCGCATAAACACCACATCTTTCCAATCTTTTGGCGCTTTGCCACTAGTAATCATTTGTGAAATGTTGCGTCCTTCGTAGGTGGTTTTATTTTCAGTAGATGTAAGAGCTAGTATCGTAGGGGCAAAATCAACAACCGAAACAGCTTCTTTTACAACGGAGCCTTCAGCAATTTTGCCTGGATATGAAACAATAAATGGCACGCGTGATGAGCCATCTTGTGGCACACCTTTGTTTGTTAGATGATGTTCTCCACACATATCTCCATGATCAGAGGTGAAGATTATAATAGTATTATGAAGTAAGTTTTCTTCTTTCATGAATGATACTAAACGTCCGATATTATCGTCGATACATTTCACCATGCCAAAATATTTCACCATGTTTTCCATCTTCAGATCGCCGTGGTTCCAACCTGGAGTTGTGGTGTCTACTTTAGCCGAAACAGGATAACCAAATTTCACGTCGTTGTACATGGTGTCGTAGGGTGCACGCACAATGTTTGGTCCGTGTGGGTCTGGAATACTCAACATTAAACAGAAAGGCGTTTTGGTTCCATTCTCTTTAATGTATTCTATTGCTTTGTTGGTTAGAAAATCGGTTGTGAAATTTTTGTCGTTTAGTCCTATTGTTTTTATTGATTTATCGCTCTCTCGAACCCCTTGCTCATCGTCTAGTATGAGTTTGTAGTGTCCGCGATTGAACATATATTTGTTATTTATAAATCCACAATTGTCTTTTGGTTCCCATTCAGGTTTTGGATCGCCATCGAGATGCCATTTGCCAACGTAGTATGTTTGATAGCCGTTGTCGCTTAGCTGCTCGGCAAACGATGTTAGGTCGGTACGAAGTTTGAGATCATTTGTTTCTACACCACAATTTTGAGGATACATGCCTGTGATAAACGATGCACGCGATGGTGAACTTACAGGAGTAGTGGCGTAACAACGCGAAAACATTACCCCTCCATGAGCAAGTGCATCAATATTTGGAGTTTCAACCTCGCGACTGTTTGCCCATATGTGTTGTTCACGCTCGCTGAGTATCTCACGGTAACAACCTAGGGTGCGAAAGCTATGTTCGTCGGTGTGTATTATTAGCACATTGGGTTTCTCGGCTGCGGCAATATTGGCAGAGAGAATAGTGGCTGAAGTTAATGCTGTGACTTTAAAATATCTCATATTCTGTTGTTGATTAAAAAAGGCACGATTAAGAGATTTAAACCTAATCGTGCCCAAAAATAATAAATATTATCTTAAGTTTGGATTAATATTTTGTTCAGCTTGTGGAACTGGCCATATTTCTTGACCTGTTTTGAAAGCACGTTTATTAACATACCAGCGTGAATATGGATCAGCTACACCACCTTTTTTCTTAATAAGTTTTTGGTTTTTTACATAAGGAAATGGAGCACCATAAATATCTTTGTTCAACTCTTTTTCAGCAATTCCCCAACGGAACAAATCCCATAGGCGATGACCTTCAAATGCTAATTCAATCTTACGTTCGTGACGAATCTTTTCGCGTAATATTGTTGGATCAGTATCGGTGATAGGAGGCATTTGAACATCGGCACGGCTGCGTATCTTATTGATTGTCATATCGAGCATTGTTTGAGAAATGGCTGTTCCTGCTTCAAGTTCGCATTCAAGATACATTAGTAGCACATCTGAGTAACGAACAATAGGAATGTTTGCGCCATAACTTCCAACATCGCCTGACCATCCTTCATCAAAGAATTTACGCATTAAATAACCTGTTTGAGTCACTTGTCCTGCTCCGATTTTATCAAGACTAGTTGTTGATGATGGATCACACTCATAAGTTGAACCTTTAAAACTAGCGCCATTGTAGTACACTGTATAATCAAGACGTGGGTCACGATTTTTACCGATGTTCATAGGATCGTAACGTGAATCGGTGTAGCTAAATGGAGTACCATCTTTAAATTCATACTCTTCAACCAAACCAGATGCAGGATTAACCAAGCACCAACCACCTTTCATGACAGGATAAGCATGTTGTGGTAGACCATTACCGCCTAGATTGTCGATGTATTGAGTCGAAAATATGTTCTCAGTGCTGTTTTCGTTTGCAGCATAAAACAGTTCGGCATATTTAGGAGCAATCTCGCTATCACCAAAATCTATGATTTTCTTAAATGATGCGGCAGCAGCTTTCCAGTTTTTTGCAAGCACTTGAGCCTTACCTAAGAATGAGTAGGCAGCTTGACCGCAAGCACGTCCAATCTCACTCTTTGGTATATCTTTCTGACGAGGTAGTAGAGGAGCTATGTCGGTAAATTCGGCTATTACAAAGTTTAAAACCTCAGCTTTTGGCGCTTTCTTCACTGAATTTGCCTCTTCAAGTGGTAATAATTTTGTCACGAGAGGAGTGTCACCAAAGTATGATGCCAAATAGAAATATTGACATGCACGTATAAAACGAGCTTCAGATTTCATTCTCTCGATAGTAGTTTTATTCATAGGAACTTTATCTATGTTCTCTAGAAAACGGTTAGCTATCTCAATACGTTTGTATGAGTTTTTCCAGAATGATGTGACAAGTCCATTTGTTGGAAGGATTCCACCGCTGGTAAGTTTTCCCATGTCGTTATTAAAAGCTCTACGGTCGTAACCTAAATCGCTCACTCCATCAACAATAATTGTAGATGAGTAGCCCCACCAATCTGACACACCGTAATCAACTCCATATGAGAGAGTTCCGCGATACATTCCAGTAAGAGCAATCATTGCGTTGTCTTCACTGGTCCAGAAGGTGTCTTCCGAGAATGAAGCTAGCGGATTACGCTCCATGTTACAAGAAACGGTAAGCATGGTTGCACTTATCAACAACCCATAGCTTAATGCCTTGCATTTATTTAGTTTTATATTTATATATTTCATGTTATATAATTCTTTAATTAATTTATATGCTTGCATTTTTGATATAAGCTAGAATTTAAGATTCAAACCAAAAACATAAGTAGAAAGGAATGGATAGAAACTTCCACCTGTGTTGGTTTCAGGATCCCAACCTTGTGGATATTTACTCCATGTCACAACATTCTCCATAGAGGCATAGATTCTAACTTGAGAAATTTTAGCTCTTGAGGTGATGCGATTAGGAATAGTGTAGCCTACTTGCAAGTTTTTAAGTCGAAGATACGATGCGTTTCTTACCCAGAAATCAGATGTTTGGGTGTTCACGCCAATTGCGTTACCTAGATTTGAGATGCGAGGATAAGCAGGGTTGCGTTCAGGTTTCTCAGGATTGAAAGCACCATCGGCTTGCCAGCGTTGAACATTGCCTTCAGACCACATTGCCCAACCTGCATAACCACTTAACATGCCTTTAACTCCACCAACACCTTGGAACAATGCGCTTGCATCGAAACCCTTGAAAGAGGCATTAAGACTTAAACCAAATGTGTATTTAGGAATTTGTGATCCTAGATAAACACGGTCGTATGTGGCATCAACTTTTCCGTCGGGTTTTCCATCAGGACCTGATATATCTTGATAACGAATATCGCCTGGTTTTGTTGTAGTTTTGTTTGAACCCATAGATGTTTGATCTATGCGAGAGAAGTAGTCGTCGATGTCGTTTTGATCTAAGAAAACGCCATCGCTTTTGTAACCATAATACATCTGCATTGGTAAACCAATAAATAAGTTTGAACCGTTACCAACCAAACCATTTGGTTGATCAACATTACCAATACCCAATGATTCAACATTGTTTTTTATGATAGAGAAGTTTCCGTTCACACCATATGTGAAATCACCAACTGTGTTGCGATGTCCAATTTCAAACTC
>JAVVZN010000067.1:0-6981 GCA_036650555.1 Rikenellaceae bacterium | reverse complement strand
CTTTAGCTCGTTACAATGTTGAAGTACTTGGCACTTCTGTTGAAGCTATCATGAACACTGAAGATAGAGATCTATTTGTTAAAAAATTAAACGAGATAAATGTAAAAACTCCACGTAGTGTGGCTTGTAACACCATGACCGAGGCTGTTGCAGCTGCCGAAAAAATAGGATTTCCTATCATTGTTCGCTCTGCATATGTGCTTGGAGGCATGGGTAGCGGTTTCTGCTACTGCATGGATGAACTTCGTGCACTTGCTGAAAATTCATTCTCTTATGCTCCACAGATTCTCGTTGAAGAGTCGTTGAAAGGGTGGAAAGAGGTTGAGTTTGAAGTTATCCGCGACAAAAACGACCATTGTTTCACAGTGGCAAGCATGGAAAATGTCGATCCACTTGGCATACACACAGGTGAAAGTATAGTTGTGGCTCCAACATGTTCGCTCGATGAGAAAGAGCTAGCATTACTTCAAGAGCTATCTAGAAAAACAATTCGTCACCTTGGAATCATTGGCGAATGCAACATCCAATATGCGTTCGACTCTGAAACCGATGACTATCGTGTGATTGAGGTTAATGCGCGTCTTAGTCGTTCGTCTGCTCTTGCATCAAAAGCAACTGGTTACCCACTTGCATTTGTTGCTGCAAAGCTTGCATTAGGCTATGGACTTGATGAGATAGGTGTAATGGGAACATCAAATTCAGCATACGTTGCGCCATCACTTGACTACATGATATGTAAAATTCCTCGTTGGGACCTAAGTAAATTCACTGGTGTTTCGCGTCGCATAGGTTCATCAATGAAATCTGTTGGTGAGATCATGGCAATAGGTAAGAGTTTTGAGGAGATAATCCAAAAAGGTCTTCGCATGATAGGACAAGGCATGCACGGTTTTGTTTGTAATCGTGATCTTAAATTTGAGAACCTCGACGACGAGCTTGCCAACCCAACCGACATGCGTATGTTTGCAATAGCAACTGCGTTTGCAAAGGGCTATTCTGTGGATCAAATCTACCAACTAACAAAAATAAGCCCTTGGTTCCTAGAAAAACTTGAAAATATCTACAAATATTCGTTAGTAATAGCAAAACACAATACCATCTCAGAGCTGCCATCAAACGTATTGAAAGAGGCTAAACGATTAGGTTTCTCCGACTTTCAGATTGCGCGTCTTATTGAAAATCCAGAAGGCAACCTAGAGAAAGAGCAGATCGAAATTCGTAATCTTCGTAAATCGCTAAACATACTACCATCTGTAAAACGTATTCAAACCATTGGTTCTGACAACGATGCTCTCACCAACTACCTTTACATGACCTACGAAAACACTCCTTCCTACGACGTTGCATACTATGCAAATCAAAAATCGGTGGTAGTGTTGGGTTCTGGTGCATATCGTATCGGCAGCTCGGTTGAGTTCGACTGGTGTTCGGTTAATGCCGTTCAAACAGCTCGTAAGCTTGGCTACAAATCAATAATGATCAACTTCAATCCAGAAACAGTATCAACCGACTACGACATGTGCGATCGTCTATATTTCGACGAGTTGTCGCTAGAACGTGTGCTTGATGTTGTTGATCTTGAGATGCCTCAAGGCGTGTTAGTGTCGGTTGGTGGTCAAATACCAAACAACCTAGCAATAAAACTTTATCGCCGCGGAGTACAAATACTAGGAACATCGGCACTCTCAATCGACCGTGCTGAAAACCGTCATAAATTCTCAATGATGCTCGACACTCTGGGCATCGACCAACCTAAATGGAAAGAGCTTAGCTCTTTTGACGACATAAACGAATTTGTGGCAAGAGTTGGGTTCCCAGTGCTTATCCGTCCATCATACGTTTTATCAGGTGCGGCTATGCGTGTTTGCTACACCAACGAGGAGATGGAGCACTTCCTTACAATCGCAGCTAAGATTTCTAAAGAGTACCCTGTGGTGGTTTCATCATTCTTACAAAACTCTAAAGAGGTTGAATTTGATGCTGTGGCACAAAACGGAGAGATTGTTGAATACGCTATCTCAGAACATATAGAATTTGCAGGCGTTCACTCTGGCGATGCAACCCTCGTGTTCCCTGCTCAAAAAATATATATTGAAACCGGACGACGCATCAAAAAAATCAGTCGCCAAATTGCAAAAGAGCTAAACATCTCAGGTCCATTCAACATTCAGTTTCTTGCAAAGAACAATGAGATAAAAGTTATTGAGTGCAACTTACGTGCATCTCGTAGTTTCCCATTTGTTTCAAAAATTCTTAAACGCAACTTCATCGACACAGCAACTCGTGTGATGCTCGACACAAACTTCACTCGTGCCGACAAATCAGTGTTTGATGTTGATTGCATTGGAGTTAAAGCATCGCAATTCTCATTTGCACGTTTGTTGAACACAGACCCTGTGCTTAGCGTTGATATGACCTCAACAGGTGAGGTTGGTTGTTTAGGTGCAGATTTCAATGAGGCTCTATTAAATGCAATGTTATCGGTAGGATACAAAGTTCCAAAGCACAAAATCATGATCTCTTCCGGCACACCAAAATCTAAAGTTGATATGTTAGATGCTTGTTCTTCTCTAGAAAAATATGGTTGTGAAATATATGCAACAAGCGGTACAGCAGCATTCCTAAACGAGAATGGAATAAAAGCCACAAGTGTTAAACGCCCAGACGAAGGCGAAGGCAATGTTATCGACATGATAGCAGCCAAACAATTTGACCTTGTGATAAATATTCCACGCGACTTCACCCATCGTGAAATCAGCAATGGGTTCAGAGTTCGCCGTGCAGCAGTAGATCACAATATTCCTCTTATCACAAATGCTCGTCTAGCAGCAGCTTTCATTTTTGCAGCGGTAGCAATTGATGAGAAAGAGATACAAATAAAAGCATGGGACGAATATAAATAGCAATATCAAAAAAGGAAACCTCCGATAAATATAACATGTATTATCGGAGGTTCTTTTTTCCACATACCACATGCGGAATATAAATTTTGAACAATCATTTCACGCTACTTAAAATAAGAAAATGAAAACAGAAAAAGAAAAGATGCTTGCTGGCGAACTCTATGATTGCAGCGACAAGGCATTACAAACTCGTTGGCACAAAGCTAAAGAGCTTCTAAGAGAGTACAACTACCACTGTCCTAGCACAAACAAAATCAGAATAAATGAAATTCTGACCGATCTTCTAGGCAGTAAAGGAGAGCATATATGTATTACTGCTCCATTTTTCTGTGATTATGGTGAGAACATACACATTGGCTGCAACACCGAAATCAACCACAACTGCGTGATGCTCGACTGCAACAAAATCACAATTGGGGAGAATGTTTTGATAGGACCTGCCGTGCAAATATTAGCAGTGCAACACCCAATAAAAGCTGCCGATCGTATCTCAGAACCCAAAGCCGACGAATTTACATTCTGCAAAACTATATCTTCACCTATAAAAATAGGAAATAATGTGTGGATAGGAGCTGGAGCAATAATTCTACCGGGCGTGGAGATTGGCGACAACACAACCATTGGTGCAGGAAGTGTGGTAACTAAATCTATACCTGCAAACGTGCTTGCCGTTGGGAATCCATGTAAGGTAACACGTAACTTATAGAAACTGTTTTATTGGTGTCTGATAAAAATTTCAAATGCGACGACTTATTATGTGTCTTACTTTTATTTATAGCATATTTGAAATTCTTACCAGACAGCAATACATTAACGAGTGGTAGAGAATCAACTTCACTTAATGAGGATAGTTACATAGCTTACCTGTTGATTTTTCAAATGGTAACTTTGCTTTTTTCTCTTTGAGGTATCGCGACAAATCTTCTGCAAGAGTTTTGCGTATCTTCTCATATTGCGGTTTTGCTGCGAGATTGTTCATCTCTGATAAATCTTTCGACAAATCATATAGCTCTGATTGCTCAGTGTCATAAAAATATATCAATTTATAGTTACCTTCACGAATTGCACTGAAAACACCTATTCCTTCGCCATTAGCACCCCACACATTTGGATAATGCCAAACAAACGGTTTGCTATTGATAGATTTTCCTTTTAGTAAAGGTAAAAAACTCACTCCATCTAGCTTCTGCATGGTATGATATTTTTTCACCAACGCCATATCTAATAATGTTGGAAAAAAATCTGTGATCTGCACTGGGGTATCAACAACTGCATCTCTTCGCTCAACAAAAGGGTCGTAAACAATCAATGGCTCTCTTATTCCGCCTTCCAAAGCCGATCCTTTACCACTACGTGCAGGCCAGTTGTGCCGATCTTTTGTTCCTGTACGAGTGTGAGCCGACAATCCTCCATTATCCGACATGAATATTATGATGGTATTTTTTGTCAAGTTATTTTTATCGAGGTAATCCATTATATCACCTAGGCTCTTATCCATTCCCTCCAAAAGTCCAGCATACATGGCCTCAATATGATCTAACCCTGCATCACGATATTTTTGATAGTATCTTTTATCAATATTATAACCTGTGTGCACAGCATAATGAGCCATATAGAGATAAAATGGCTTTGCAGTAGCTGCCTTACGCACACTATCCAAAGCCGATAAAGCCTCCATAGTCAATGCCTCAGAGAGGAACATGTCGGGGTTACCCCAATATTTATCAAGACCTACAACTGCGTTACGCTGTTTTTTAGTGGTTGCTGTGGCATTCCCATAGTTGTTCTCGGCCAGATAAGAGGCAGGGTGTCCAGCACCGTTGCCTGCAATATTTATATCAAAACCCAACTTCAACGGATCTTCTCCCGGTGAACCCATAGTTCCGAAATGAGCCTTTCCGCAATGAATTGTGGTATAGCCATTCTCACGCAACAACTCAGGCAGCGTGGTCGCCTCAACTGAGTTTTGCAGATTAGTGCCATGAGGTTGCAACCCATTCCATGCCCAATCAGGCATTTTAAGGGTTTTGTGACGACCATCTGTCGAAGAGTTAAGATCGCCAACCCAATTTGTAACCCCATGCGATGCCACATTCATCCCTGTCATTAACGACACTCGTGATGGGGTGCTGACAGGGGTTGCATAGGCATTTGTGAATTTAACACCTTTTGCAGCTAATCGCTCCATGGAAGGTGTGTGAAACGTTTTGTTCCATGCGCTCATCACCGTGTCAAAAGGAACTGAGGTGTCTTGCCAACCCATGTCGTCTACCATAAACAAAACGATATTAGGCTTTTGTGCATAGGCCGTAGCAGTTACTAATGATAATGAAACTAACGTGTAGATTGATTTTTTTACCATAACTGATAATTATAATGGTGAAGAGCTGAAATGGCTCTTCACCATATTAGTAGATTGCAATTATTTTATTGATTAAGCGAATCCCAACCCGGATTTTGTTTTAGTTTAGGATTGAAACTTAGGTCGTTTGTTGGAATTGGAAATAGATAAAATTTATCAATCCATCCATATCCCTCTTTAGCAGGGTTATCATAACGTTTCAAATATCCTTCTTTCCCAGATACTGGAGCAAAATCTTTGGTCACCAACTCCAACACATCCCATGCTTTTGAATGAGGACCTTTTTTACCAGTAGCTTTATTAAGTGAGAACCACAGATCTTTATTCATATATGCACCTATCTGAGGACGATTTATGTACCATGGACCTTTTTTCCAACGACGTATGTCGTAGAAACCCGAACCAGTACACATAAGCTCAACAATACGTTCACGGCGAATTTCCCATAACACAGGATCAACAGCATAGTCGTCTACTCCACCTGTAACACCTAAATCTCTGACTGGATCGAAAGAAGCATCTATCTCCGACACATTCATATGAGCAACACCCGCACGATCACGTAGTTTGTTTATGGTTAAATCTGCCACAGCCTGCGATAAATTACCGTTCTTTTCAAAACTTGCCTCTGCAAGATTTAGCAACACTTCATCAATCCAGAATATAGGTCTATCAACATGACCAGCTTTTGTGTCATCCCAGTAATTTAACTGACGCCAAATATTGTAACCCGAACGCGTTTGCATCTGTGTTTCACCTGTGCCAGCCATATGCGGAGAATATATTGCCAATCTGATGCTCGACCAGTTGTACAAAGGGAGCCTTTTGCCTGTAAGGTTTTTAGCTCTTAAATCATCTATCAACTTCATATACTCACAATTATCAACTTTAGGATTATCATAATAACCTCTAAAGTTATAAATTATTTTTTTAGGATCAGTAGGAACGATAAATGTAGGGCTACCTGCCTTCTCCACCTCTTTCTCCATACAGAACGGAGGAACAACAGTAAGAAGCAAACGACGGTCACGATTACGAAACTCATCATTCATAGTTTTATCCCCATCATACTTATCGTTAGCTTTGTTGTAGATAGGCTTTCCGTTTGAAGATAGATATAGTTCAACTGTTGATTTAGGCATCTCTGTGACTGCCATCTCACTACGCTCATAACGAGTGGCAAGATTAGTGATAAGGTCTGTGGCATATACCTTATACAAAATAATTCCTTTGTAGGTTGATAGATCGTCGGTGGTTAAAAGCGCATCGTAGCTTGGATCTACTTGTGGAAATGCTGCGATCAACTCTTCCGATACTCGCACACACTCGTCGATATATTTCTTTTCATCGCCCAATTTGTGATACTTGCGCCATGTTCCTTCAAACAAACAGTATCTTGACATCAAAGCTTGCACCACATTTTTGTTAATAGTATTTTTACCATCGCCTTTTGCCTTAATATGTTGCTCAGCAAATTGAAGATTCTCTAGCACGTGAGTTGCAACCTCATCGCGTGGAGTTCTCTCTCCCATCAACTCAGGACTATCTTCTTTAAGCACTTTGTCTATCCATGGCACATCGCCAAATCTGCTTATTAGTTCAAAATATTTGTAAGCACGGAAGAAATATCCAACAGAACGCCAATGATCTTTGTCTACTTGACTCATCGAACTTTTGTCTATGTTGTCGAGCATAAGATTCACTCTACGCACATAC
>JAVVZN010000066.1:0-6983 GCA_036650555.1 Rikenellaceae bacterium | reverse complement strand
ATTTTGTTTCAGTATGTCATAAACACGACGTGTGTCGGTGGTTATTAGCCTTAGTATGCCATATTCAGAGGTGTCTGAAACCATCGCAGCAATTATTTTGGCGTCGATCTTGCCGAGAACTTCCATAATTTGCTGAAGTCGGCCGACTTTGTTTTCAAGAAAAATCGAAAGTTGTTCTACTGTTCTCATGATTATCTATGTTTTATAGTTTCCTTTTATCAACTACGCGCACTGCCTTACCATCTGACTGAGGTATGGCTCCGCGATCTACAAATTTGATCTTTGGTGTTACAAGAATCTCGTTTTTGATACTTTGTGTGATTGCTGAAGAGAGATTTTTAAGTTTTGGGTAGTCGTCGATAAATATATCGTTACCCAACTCTACTTCGATCTGGATCTCATCGTTGTTATTGACTGTCTCAATGGTTATTAGATAGTTTGTTCCAACTTCGCTGAACTGCATGAGTATCTTCTCGATCTGCATAGGGAAAATATTGACACCTTTCACGATAAACATATCATCTGAGCGTCCTTTTATTCTGTCTATACGTCTGTGTGTTCTGCCGCATGGGCACTTGCCGGTCAGTATGCGAGTTAAATCGCGTGTGCGATACCTTATCAGCGGCATCCCCTCGCGATCAAGCGTTGTAAGCACCAACTCGCCTATCTCTCCATCTGCAACGGGCTGTAACGTGTCGGGGTCAATGATCTCCATTAGGAATGAGTCTTCCCATAAGTGCATTCCGTTCTGCTCTTTGCATTCAAAGGCTACACCCGGACCGCTCATCTCTGTCATCCCAAAACTGTTGTAGGCTTTCACTCCGAGTATGTCTTCTATCTTACGGCGTTGTTCCTCTGTGTGTGGCTCTGCTCCGATAAGTAGTGTTGTGAGTTTTGTATCTCTACGTGGGTCTATGCCTTGTTGCTTAAACACATCGCTAAGACGTAGTGCATAACTAGGTATTGCGTGAAGCGCTGTAACGCCAAAGTCGGTTATGAATTTTATCTGACGTAAACTATTTCCTGCACCAGCAGGTATGGTGAGTGCTCCCAGATATTCAGCTCCGTAGTGGATCCCAAGTCCTCCGGTGAACATTCCGTAGCACGATGTGTTTTGAATGATGTCGGTGTCGCGCAATCCAATCATATACATACATCGCGCCATGCGTGCTGCCCATGTGGTTATGTCGGATTTTGTGTGGTACACCACGGTAGGATTGCCAGTAGTGCCGCTCGAAGAGTGCAGGCGTACGAGGTTTTTAATCTCAGTGGCAACTAGTCCTAGCGGATAATGATCTCTTAGGTCTTGTTTGGTTGTGAAAGGAAGCTTGCTGATATCTGATAAGCTTTTTATTGATTTTGGATCAATGCCCTTACTCTTATATAGCTCTGAGTAAAATGGCGAATTAATCGCTTTGCTAATAGTTGTTTGAAGCCTATTTAGTTGTAGTTTTTCTATCTCCTCACGAGGCATTAGTTCTATCTCTGGGTGGAAATATTCGTTGTTTTTCATTAAGATAGTGATTAGAGTTTATATAATGGTTTTGCATAAAAATATTTCCTAAGATATTGTTATTTATGCAATCATCCAACATTTAAATTAATTATATTGAATTATGACAGTAAATATAACATTTTTACTGTCATAAGTTAAATTATAACGGCTTTTCTTCAACCTCTATTACAAATTTAAATATTTTCGAATGTTGAAATATGATATATTTGCGACCATCTCACCTACGTTTTCAAGTTCGGTGATAGGTATCTCACCTTTCACTATTAAACCACCAACATAATTACATAATATGCGTCGGAAATATTCGTGGCGGGTGAATGATAAAAAGCTGCGTGAGTCGGTTAGCATGCCAATAAATTCGCCCATAGCACAGAAATTTGATAGCACATCTAACTGATGTTCGATGCCCACCTTGTTGTCAAGGAACCACCATGCAGCACCATATTGCATCTTGCCTGCCGATGAGCCATCGTTGAAATTATATGCCATTGATGCCATCACCTCGCTATCTTTTGGATTTAGGTTGTAGAGTATGGTTTTGGCAAGATGTTTTTTGCGGTTTACGGTGTCGAGTATTTTACCAAGCTCCTCTGAGGTGCTGTAATCGGCAAGCGAGTCGCAACCTATGTCTGCGCCCAACTTATCTTTTAGAAGAGAGTTTTGGCTCCTCATAGCTCCCTCATGAATCTGTTGAACAAAAGCCGCTTTATGGTTCATCTCTAGCAATATACATATTATCCCAGATTTGTAGATAGCAATCTCATCTTCGCTTAGCTCAGTGCCTTGCAGTGCTTTAGCAAGTGCTCCATCCATCTGCATGGTGGTGTAAGGTTTGGCATAGAGTTTTGTTAATCCGTGGTCGGCAATTATGCAACCATGAGCTTTGAAATGCTCCATCCTTTTCTCTAGTGCAGCTGTTAAGTTTGCTGTGGTCTGAATGTTTATGTCGGTTAGCTCACCAAGTTGAGTAACGTAGCTCACAAAATTCTTATCTTCTATCGCCATCACTTTGTCGGGACGCCATGTGGGTAGGACTTTAAAACGTGTTTCTTCTTTAGATAGTAGTTTGTGATATTCTAATGAGTCGATTGGGTCGTCTGTTGTGCAGAGCACTTTCACATTTTTGCCTGCTAATAGATTCCTTACTGAAAATTCTTTGGTTTGAAGAAGTTTATTGCATTTGTCATAGATTGTGGCGGCTGTTTTCTCGCTTAAAATCTCATCTATTCCAAAATAACGTTTTAACTCAAGATGTGACCAATGATAAATTGGATTCCCTATTATCTTCTTCATTATCTTTGCAAAACTCAAAAATTTTGCGTAGTCGTCGCCATCACCAGTGATAAATTTCTCGTCTATGCCGCAAGCACGCATTAACCGCCATTTGTAATGGTCGCCATAGAGCCACACCTCTGTTATTGTAGAAAATTGTTTGTCTTCATAGATCTCTCTCACGTTTAGGTGGTTGTGGAAGTCGATGATAGGATGGATCTTACTGAATTTGTTGTATAGCTCTTTGGCGTATTTGCTTTCTAAAAGAAAATCGTCGTTAATGAATTTTTTTGACATTATTCTAACACTACGTTATTGTAAAGTTAATTATTTTGGCGATATAAAGTTCTTGAAATCCCCAATTCTAAGCCTCTTAACTCTGCTAATCCTTTCAGTCTCCCTATTGCGGAGTAGCCTGGATATGTGGTTTTGTTTAAGTCGTCGAGCATCTGATGTCCGTGGTCGGGACGCATTGGGATAGAGCGTTTCATGCGTTGCATCTCAACAACCAAGTTGTGCATTATCTCATACATATCTATGCTGCCTTCAAGATGGTTTGCCTCATGGAAGTTGCCTTCGCTGTCGCGTTCGGTGCTGCGTAGATGAACAAAATTTATTCTATCGGCAAGTGATTTCACCATCTCTGGGAGGTTGTTGTCGGGACGTATGCTGAGCGATCCAGCGCAAAAACATAGCCCATTCGATTTGTTTGGTACAACTTCAAATAGGTTCTTAAAGTCAGATTCTGTGCGCATTATGCGTGGTAGTCCGAGTAGACGATAAGGGGGATCGTCGGGATGAATGGCAAGCTGGGCACCTACCTCATCGGCTATTGGAGCCACCTCTTTTAGAAATAGTATAAGATTAGTGAGAAGAGTTTTGTCGTCGATCTCTTTGTAGAGTTCAAGACCGCGATTTATAGCATCGAAAGAGAAGAGTTTGTTGTCGCCAGGCAGACCCATGAGCAAACTACGTGTGATGTTGTCTTGCTCTGCTTTATCCATATTTGAGAAACGCTCTTTGGCCTTTGCTATCTCCTCTTGAGAGTAGTCTTTCTCTGCACCTTGACGTTTTAGAATGAACAGATCGAAAGCCACAAAGGCTGCTCTTTCATAGCGTAGAGCTTTTGAGCCGTCGCTAAGTGTGTAGGAAACATCGGTTCTCGACCAGTCAAGCACAGGCATAAAGTTGTAGGTGATGATATTAACTCCACATGCAGCAAGATTACAAATGCTCTCTTTGTAGTTCTCTATGTGACGCAGAAAATCACCTTTACGGCTTTTTATCTCCTCGCTGACAGGTAGCGATTCAACCACGTTCCACGTTAAATTCTGAGATTCCACCTTAGCCTTATGTTTTAAAATCTCCTCCCTGCTCCACACCTCGCCAACTTTGATGTGGTGCAGTGCTGTGACCACCCCGGTGGCTCCTGCTTGAGCAATATCACGTAGCGACACCTTGTCGTTATCGCCATACCAACGCATGGTTTGTTCTAGTGAATACACTTTGTTCATAATCTATCTCTCCTATCTTCTTATTGAAGATGATCTTATAACTAATTTAGGTTCAATTACAATATTATTATATGGTTTCCCATCTATTTTGTCGAGCAACATTTGTGCAGCTTTACGTCCCATATCATCGCTAAATTGATCTACCGATGTTAGGGGGTTGAAGAGCACATCGCAGAATGGTTCGCAAGCATAACCACTTATCGGAATGGATATTCCATTTTCTTTCATAACTTTCATTGCTCCTACTGCCGCGTAGTCACCTGCAAAATTTATTGCCTCAGGTAGCTCTCCGCCACTAATCAAGCTCTGCATGTATTTTGCTCCGTTTGCCTCTGTGGTTGGGTTCTCATAGATCCATGATGGCTCCACTTGCACTCCGTAGTCTGACATTGCTGCTGCGTATCCTTTGGCACGGTCGTCCCATATTATTACATTTCGAGGGCCGGAGAAGTGATATATTTTTCGTATGCCTTGTTTTAAAAAATGTTCTGTTGCCATATAACTGCCTTTAGCATCGTCTATTCTTACGCTTCCCACATGAAGGTCTGGCAGAATACGGTCGAAAAAAACTAGAGGCATGCCATAATCAACCATCTGACTATAATGTAGATAGTCTTTTGATGAGTCGGCAACCGATGCAATAACTCCATCAACTTTTCCGAAAGAGAGAGAGTTTACTATATGTCGTTCATGCTCATAGACATTACGTGATTGATAAATCATTACATCATAGCCATTTTGCTGTGCTATCTCTTCAATTCCATTGATTGCCGATGAGAAGAAGTTACGATTTATTAGCGGAACTATTACTGCAATAGTTTTGCAACTCCCCTTTTTTAAATTTACAGCGTAGCTATTTGGTCGGTAGTTAAGCTCTTTAGCCTTTAAACGCACTTGACGTTTCATCTCTTCACTTATCGACGGATGGTCATGCAGTGCTCTTGAAATTGTTGATACCGACACAGAAAGTGCTTTGGCAACATCCGAAATTGATATTCTTTTTATCATGTATTCAGTAATGTTAAATAATTATTGAAACTTATATATATAACTAACGCAATATAAATGACTAACAAAAACAATTAAAGCGCAATATACGAAATTCATTGCAAACGTTTGTGCAAATATAATATTTTGTAATTAATTTTGCAATTAATAAATTTATAGTATATTTGCACAAACGTTTGCACGTGATAAAGCATTCTATAATTAATTCAAATACTAATAATATAACAATGGCAAGAGTTATTACTTTTGGAGAGATCATGTTGCGTCTAGCTACGCCCGACTATCTCCGATTCTGTCAATCAACTTCTTTCACTGCTACTTACGGCGGTGGAGAGGCTAATGTTGCTGTTTCACTTGCAGGATATGGCATCGACACTCAGTTTGTTACACGTCTTCCTGAAAATGATATAGCAAAAAGTTGCGTCATGGAGTTGCGAAAGCATGGTGTTGGCACAGATCACATAGTGTATGGTGGCGAACGTTTAGGCATATATTTTTTAGAGAATGGTGCTGTGGCTCGTGCCTCTAAGGTGATCTACGATAGAGCGCATTCTTCGATCTCAACTATTGAAAAAGGAGCGATAGATTGGCAGAAAGTTTTTGCAGGTGCTGATTGGTTTCACTGGACAGGAATTACTCCTGCCATAAGTGAAAGTGCTGCTGAGGTTTGTGGTGAGGCTATAAAGGCTGCAAATAAATTGGGGATAACAGTTTCTTGCGATCTGAACTATCGTAAAAATCTATGGAAATATGGTAAGAAAGCATCGGAAGTGATGCCTTCGCTCACTGAAGGATGCGATATAATATTGGGAAATGAGGAAGATGCTGAGAAAGTTTTTGGTATAAAACCTGAGGGTTTTGATGTTACATCAACAAAAGGAGAGGTTAATTCTTTGGAGTTTGAGAGTGTATGTCGTCAGTTGATGATGAAATTTCCGCGTGCAAAAAAGGTTATTATCACCCTTAGGGGATCAATAAACGCCAATCATAACACATGGGGTGGAGTGCTATTTGATGGTTCTAAACTTTATATGTCGAAACGTTACGATATTACTCATATTGTTGATCGTGTTGGTGGTGGCGACTCATTTATGGGTGGTTTGATCTACGGATTACTTACATATAAATCTGATTCTCAGAGAGCATTGGAGTTTGCTGTTGCCGCATCGTGTTTGAAACATACAATATACGGAGATTTTAATCTTGTCACCGTTAGTGAGGTTGAGTCACTGATGGGAGGCGATGGATCGGGTAGAGTGGTAAGATAATTGCTGTCCGGTAAAAAATCAAATGTAGCATATAACCATGTGATCTACTTTAATTTAAGTACAGTGTGTTAAATAATAATATTATGGCTAGATTTTCTAAAATAGAGGTGCTTGGAGCAATGCAACGTACAGGCATGGTGCCAGTGTTCTATAATGCTGATGTCAAAATAGCAAAATGTGTTGTGAAAGCGTGTTATGATGGAGGTGTGAGAGCATTCGAGTTTACAAATCGTGGTGAATTTGCGCACGAGGTGTTTGCTGAGCTATCTAAATATGTGGCTGGTGAGTGTTCAGAAATGATCTTAGGTGTTGGGTCTGTGGTTGATGCACCCACTGCTGCGCTTTACATTCAGTTGGGAGCTAATTTTGTGGTTGGACCATTGTTTAATCCCGATGTTGCTAAGG
>JAVVZN010000065.1:0-6998 GCA_036650555.1 Rikenellaceae bacterium | reverse complement strand
TTCTCTAAGATCATCTTGCTTTGATTTATCATCAACATTAAAAATCAGTTTAGTATAAGCATTTCTAATATTGGCTACACGATGAATCAACCATGTCATCATATAATCAGCATAGTTGTGCTCAGAAGTTTTAAAATGATATATATTTTTTTATTAACAGATACATTTTATTATTACTTTTGTCAATTATTGTATAACTGTTTCTTAATCCGTTATGACCAATATCGATAATTTACTGAACTTTGACAAAGAGCATATATGGCATCCATATACCTCTATGATTAACCCATTACCTGTGTATCTCTGCGATAGGGCTCGTGGTTTTTATCTCTATCTCAGCACTGGTGAGCGTCTAATAGATGGCATGTCGTCGTGGTGGTGTGCAGTGCATGGTTACAATAATCCCCGTTTAAATAGAGCAGCAAAACAACAGATGCGTAAAATGTCGCATGTGATGTTCGGAGGCATCACTCATGAGCCTGCAATCAATCTTGCACATAAGTTGGTTGATATGTTACCAAGTGGGTTGAATCGCGTTTTTTATTCTGATAGCGGTTCTGTTGCCGTTGAGGTGGCGCTTAAAATGGCTATTCAATATCAATATTCTAAAGGTAAATTTTCAAAAAATAAGATAGCAACCATTCGAGGTGGTTATCATGGCGACACATGGCATGCCATGAGTGTATGTGATCCTGAAGGAGGAATGCACTCTCTTTATAATGGCAGGCTCACACCTCAATATTTTGCCGACATGCCTCTTTGCGGTTTCTACGACATGTGGAATCCCGATGATTTCTGTTCTATGAAAGCGATATTAGAGAAGGAGCATGAAAATATTGCAGCCGTAATTCTTGAGCCTATCGTTCAAGGAGCAGGTGGAATGAGATTTTATAATGCAGAATATCTTCGCGCTCTGCGTAGAGAATGTTCTCGTTATGATGTTGTGCTTATAGCAGATGAGATAGCAACAGGGTTTGGTCGCACCGGAAAAATGTTTGCATGTGACCACTCTGGCATCACTCCCGATATTATTTGTTTGGGTAAAGCTCTCACAGGAGGTTTCATGTCGTTTGCCGCCACTGTGGCGTGTGAGAATGTGGCTCAAACCATATCTGCATCGGCTCCTCATTCGTTTATGCACGGCCCAACATTCATGGGCAATCCTTTGGCAGCAGCGGTTGCAGTGGAAAGTCTTAATATCTTAACCCAAACCGATGTGCTATCTAAAGTAGCTGAGATAGAACATATATTAAAGGAAGAGCTAGAAAAGGCACGTGCAATTAAAGGTGTTGCCGACGTTAGAGTGCTTGGTGCGATAGGAGTGTTGGAGATGAATGATAATGTTGATATGGCTCTTATGCAGCGTTTGTTTGTTGAGCATGGGGTGTGGATTCGACCATTTGGACGTTTGGTCTATATCATGCCACAATATATAATTTCACATTCGGCATTACGTAAGTTGTGCCGTGCAATGATTAAAGTTGTAAATATTTCACTAGAAAAATAAATTTAACACAATAATTATGAAAAAAGTATTATTATTTTTAGTTCTGTTCACTGTGGTTATATCATGTGGCAGAAAAGAGAGAGATGCTGCAATCGCATCACTTTCAGGTTCAAACGACTCGTTGATGTTGGAGGTGCAAACTCGTGACTCAATCATGAACGATGCCCTATTCACAATCAGCGATATATCAGCATCTCTATCTGCTATCAAAGCAAAAGAGGGCGTTGTTATCAGCAATGTTGAAGTAGGCAAAACATCTAAAGAGCAGATCAAAGAGGATTTAGAGATGATCTCTAAACTTTTGGATCAGAAAAAAGAGGCTTTTGCAAAACTAAGCAAAGCCACTTCTCAGCTTAAAAGCGCCAACATGAAAATTGATGGTCTAAACAAACTTATTGAACAATTAAAAGAAGAACTTGCCGATCGCGACAAAACTATCAATTCAATGCTTGCAAATATCGACAATCTAAAAGAGCAAGTAAGAATGTTATCTCAAGATGTAGAGCGTGTAAATCGTGATAATGCTCAGCTTGATAAAGTACTTACTGAAACAACCGATAATCTAAACACTGCATACTATATTGTAGGCAATGAAAAAGAGTTGGTTTCTGCAGGTATCCTTCAGAAAAAAGGTGGCATAGCTCGTACACTTGTTGTGAATCCTAACGTTGATAAATCAAAACTAGTGAAGATCGACATCCGTAATCTCGACAGAATAGAGATCAAAGGTAAAAAAGTTGAGATCGTAGGTAGTTTCCCATCTTCAGCATACACCCTTATCGAAGGAGAAGGTCGCAAAGCTGTTGAGGCGCTTGTAATCAATGACAAAACAGATTTCTGGAAAAACTCTAAAGTTTTAGTTATCTCTTATAAATAAAACTATTGGCATCTGCTACAACCTAGGAGCCACCGCGGTAGCTCTCGTAAAACCCTCTTAAGGGGGCGTTTTTGAAGCACTGAAAGCGCGTACATTTAGCCCGATTGCAATTTGTGATCGGGCTTTTTTTATTTGGTGCTTTTCATATAGATGATAGCTATGTAAAATTTTTTTACATAGCTGTCTAATTTTTTGACACTATTGTGAAATTTTTATTTTCTTAAATCGTTGATAATTAGCATTGTAAGTAGTTTGGCACAGCTTTGGTATTATAAAGTGTATAATTATACTAATTCATAATGATGAGATCAATATTTCTAATATTATTTGTTTTTGCCTTTTCCTCTAAAGGGTTTGGTCAAACAGTGTGGAGCATGGAAGATTGCATGCGTTATGCCGTTAAAAATGCTAGTGATGCACAAAAAAATAGAGTGCAACGTGATATAGCTCGTGATGAACTGACTGCATCGTCGGCACAATTTTTTCCAACAATTGGTGCTAACGTAGGAACATCAACAAGTTTCGGCCGTTCGATTGACCCTGCAACAAACACCTATGTTAATAATACTAACTTTAACAATAGTTATGGGATTAGTGGAAACCTTACTATTCTCGATGGTTTGTCGTTGTGGAACATGCGTTCTATTAATAAAATCGCTTTAATGCGTGGTGATGCTGAGCAGCGACGTATTGAAGATAACATTGCTTTACAAACAATGGCAAGTTATATTGATGTGGTTTATAATTACCAAATGATTTCAATCTCGCGTCAGAAACTTGAGGAAAGTAAATTAAATTTGCGCTTTGTAACATCACAGAGTGAAGTGGGTGTGAAAAGCTCTGCTGATGTTGCGCAAATTGAGGCTGAGGTGGCGCTTGGTGAGCTAAATCTTATCAACCAGCAGAATGGTTTGGAAAAGAGTGTGTTGAAGTTGAAAGATTGGATGAACTATCCTTTGAACGATGATATAAAAACCGACACCATTGTTAGTCAATCGCCAATTATCGACACCTCAATGACAAACGAAGAGATTGTTGCCTATGCCTTATCGGAGCTGCCAACAAGTAAGATCGCATCGTTTCAACTCGACGAGGCAATTCGTCGTCGAAGAATTGCGTTAGGAGAATTTTTCCCAACGATATACGCCAGTGGCGGAATTTCAACCAGTTATTACAAAAATATAAATGGAGCAAGAGAGGCTGCTTCGTTTAAAAATCAGTTTAAAAATAATATGGGTGAATACTTTGGAGTGTCAATGTCGATTCCTATCTTTGGACGATTGCAAGCGCACAACAAATATCGTAGAGCTAAAAACAATGTGACTATTGCAGAGATCGAACGCGACAAAACACTGCGTGCATTAGACAGTGAGGTGAAACAAGCTATCATGGATATGGAAGGGGCTCAGAAGGCTCTAGTGCAAGCCGAGAAAGGAGTGCTCTCACAAGAGTTGGCACATAAAGTAAACGTGGAGAAATATTTAAACGGTATGATCACAATAATAGAACTGCAAACATCATCGAATAAACTTTTACTTGCTCGTGTAGATAAATTAAATAGTTACATGACCTATGCAGTGAAATGTCGTGCTGTGAACTACTACAAAGGAGAACCTCTAATTAAATAACGAAAAATAATAGATAGATATGGACAGAGTAATTGAACAAAGAAAAGGTATTAAGAGAAAACATATTCCTTATATTGCCGCAGGTGTTTTTGTATTTCTTATTTTAGGGTGGCTTATTTTTGCTGATCACACACCATCATTTCGTGTTGATGCGAAGAGTTTGTCTATTGAAGCAGCTGAGCTAGGTGATTTCAATGATTATGTGCGTGTAAATGGTAGTGTGTTGCCAATCTACACTGTGCAGCTCACTCCATTGGAGGGCGGAACTGTTGATGAGAAGATAGTGGAGGAGGGTGCCGAGGTAAAAAAAGGCGATATTATTCTTCGTATAAGTAATCCTCAATTGAATATTGCTATCTTAGAGAGTGAGGCATCGCTTGCTGAGAAAGAGAACTTTCTACGCAACACACGTGTTCAGATGGAACAAGAGAAATTGCAATTAAGAAAAGACCGTTTGCAAATTGAACTCGACTTAGTTAGAAAAAAACGTAATTTTGACCAACAAAAATCTCTTTACGACAAAGGTCTACAATCAAAAGAGTTGTATATGCAAGCAGAAGAAGATTTTGTGCTTACCCAAAAACAAGCCGAACTCAATGCTGAGCGTTGGAAACAAGATTCAATATTTCGGAATGTACAGGTTGAAAACATGGAGATAAATCTTACCAGCATGCAGCGGAACATGGCACTCGTACGTCAGCGTATAGAGAACCTAAATGTTAAATCACCAATTGATGGTGAGTTAGGTCTTCTCGACGTTGCAATCGGACAATCTGTGACCTCAGGTCAAAAATTGGGTCAGATCAATGATCTTTCAAACTTCAAGATTGAGGCTATGGTAGATGAACACTACATTGATCGTGTAAAAGAGGGTTTGTCGGGCACATTCTCTCGTCAAGGTAGCGATTTTGCAGTTCGCGCCGTTAAGGTGTTTCCGGAGGTTCGTCAAGGACAGTTTCGTATATGGTTGTATTTCGACGGTGAGCGTCCCGACAACATTCGCTCAGGTCAAACCTACTACATCAATCTTGAACTTGGACAACCAACACAGGGCATAATAATTCCTCGTGGCGCATTCTACCAATCATCGGGAGGAAATTATATATTTGTTGTAAACGAAAACGGAAATAGTGCATCGAAACGAGCCATAAAAATTGGTCGTCAAAATCCACAATACTATGAGGTTTTGGAGGGTCTGAAAGATGGAGAGAAAGTGGTAATATCGTCGTATGATACTTTTGGTGATAATGAAACGCTTATTCTTAAATAGAAGTAAAAAATATAAAAGCATTCATAATGAAAACTTTAACCATAGCTGTACGCACACTTAAAAATTATAAACTCTATAATATAATAAATATATTAGGGCTTGCGCTTAGTCTTGCATGTACAATTGTGCTTTCTCGTTATATATATCGTGAATTTACTGTCGATGGATTTAATAAAGACATTGATCGTGTTTATGCTGAAGTGGTCGAATATAGAGGGGATAAGGCGCGCATGTCGCATTTTGGCAATATGAACAATGAGGCAGGTTTCATAAATCTTACTGATCATCCATCTGTTGAGGCCATTACCATCTACACCCCACTTCCAGATGATTGTATTGAATATAATAATAGAAAATACTTCAATATCACCTTCGCTGTTGATTCAATGTTTCTGCCAATAACTGCTCGTCATCTGGCGTTAGGTAATTGTAAAACGGCACTTTGTAATCCAGGCGATGCTGTTATAACTGCCTTATTTGCAAAAAAGATCTTTGGTGATGAGAATCCAATGGGGAAAACAGTGATCCATTCCACAGGAAAAGTGTTTACTATTGTCGGAGTATTGGCAGAAGATGTGGTGAAGCCTTTCATGAATTATGATCTGCTTATTGCTAGTGCAAAAGATGATTGGAGTCGCATACCTCATGGTCTTGTAAAGTTACACAAAGGAACCAATGTAGATGACATTAATAAAGCGCATGAGAAGTATCAAAAATTTCGTAGTACTGCAAATCGTGAAGTTCGTAGTCAATTTGTGAGTTATAAATCACTTTACTATGATGAAACTCTTGATTGGAGCTATAATCCTATCTACAACAAAGGTGATTTAAATTCTATGCTACTACTTATCATTGTGGCAATAGTGGTGTTTGTTGTTGGGTTGTTCAATTTTGTGAATATTTACACTGTAATGTTGTTAAAACGCGGAAAAGAGTTTGGGTTGAAAAAAGTGTTTGGAGTTAATGCCGCCGCTATGTTAAAGCAACTTATTACCGAAAATATCATGCTTGTGATGCTCTCTGTTGCGTTAGGTTGGGTTTTGATCTTTGCATCTAAAGAGTTCTTAGAGTTACAGCTAAATATTCCACAAATGTCAAATAAGAAGTTCGATTTAATGGTTACACTCTCACTGATTTTTATCGTGCCTTTTATAACCTCGCTATATCCATATTTCAAATATAAAAATGAGGTGTCGGTGGTGTCGATGCAGAAGATGGCAAATTCAAGATCCACTTCGCGCATTCGTTCGGTTTTGCTTGTTGCCCAATATGTGGTGTCGATCACAATGATTATATTCTCTATCTATTTCGTGAAACAGCTAAGATTTATGCTTAATGCTGATCTAGGATTTAATACAGAGGGTGTTGTTGAAACTAAATTTGTTTCGGAGAATTTCTCATTGCAAAGCTCTAATCAATGGCGCCAGAAAATCCTTGAACAATCAAAATTATTAGAGGCTCGATTTGATGCCTTGCCCATTATAAAAGGGTGGTATTTTGGATCTACAATAGATGATGGAGCTGGAAGTGTTAAATTAAAACGGTTAGGTGGTGAATATAAAGAGGTGCAGTTGTCGTATATTGACAAAGGGTTTGAATTGGTTTATGATATTCATGCTATTGCTGGTCGTATGCCGATTGATTCAATTGACCGACGTGAAGATAAAAATTATAATATATGGATAAATGAGAGTGCTGCAAAATTATTTAATATAA
>JAVVZN010000064.1:0-7109 GCA_036650555.1 Rikenellaceae bacterium | reverse complement strand
AGCCATTTTTTGTTAATAGATTATAAAACCCTATTTAGTTGCGGGCTGACCTGCGACTATTGGCCAATAAGGATTTTGATATATAGGAGAGTTAGCTGGCTCATGATCTGCCGATGTGATTCTCATGTGTTGAATTTCGATCGGATTAAGATAGTGTGCCATATGCCATGTGTAACCATTGAACACCAAGTTGTTGTTTCTGATTTGATAAATGCGTAGGTAATCACTTAGTTTTGGATCTGAAACATTGGCTTTATCGTTGTCACCACCATAGATCAATACATCTTTTTTGTATAGAGCGGTGTTTGCGCTATTCCATAATTTCATACCTTCAATGATATATGGTTTAGTCATCATTTGATCGAAAGATCTCCATCTGTAAAGGTCGCTGGTACGAATACCTTCACACATATATTCAGAACGACGTTCACGACGAATAGAGAATAATGTCTTGTCGGTAAGAAGTTGTCCTGCTGAGTAGGCAGCCCAATCAAATTGAGCCTCTTTAGCAATGTCTGTGGCATTGATTGTGGTTTCGATAGGAGCAGTGATGCCTGCACGTTCACGAAGTTTAGTCCAATAAGAAGTTGCTTTATTGTCGAGTGATCCATGACGTAAGTAGTAAGCTTCCATGTAGTTAAGCAATGCTTCAGCACCACGGAAAGTTGGGCACGCATTGTATGAAGCACCATTGTCGTTTAGAGCACGGTCTGGGTTCATACCTTTTCTTGCAGCGTAGCCTGTTACGTAACGGTTATGACTATCAGAAGTTGTGATATCTGGAGCATCAAATTCATAGTTGTTACCATGAGAACCCATAGTAAGATTTTTCCACATGTTCTTTTGGCCCGGCTCTTTTATAAAGAGAACAGCACGAAGATCACGATTTTTTCTTACATCTTTAACAGAGTTATCGCCTGCAAATAGTGATCCTGGAGCATACCAAGGGAGTCCGTTGATGTCAAGGAAAGATGTTACGAAACCACGAGTTATACCAATACCTGCATTTCCACGGCTTGCCTCGATATTAATATTGTTTGTCACACCTAAGCCTTTGTTAAATTCTTGCCATAAAAGAACTTCAGGGTAACTACTCAAATCTATATCTGAGTACATTGTGAAGTATGGATTGACATCTCCGTCTTTTTGAGGAACCACACCTGTGTTAGCAGAAAGGGTCACTCCATCGGCAACGATAGCTGAAGAGGCAATAGCAATATCCAAGAAGTAGTTTATCTCAGCATCAATGCTGCCTGATTTGTAAGCAAAACCTTTGTTGTAGTCTTTAGTAGCACCTGGCCATCCTTGACCTCCTGGCACGAATGCAGTGCCTTTGAAGTTTTGTAGCCATGTTGCCTCATAAAGAGCCACGCGAGATTTTATAAGCTGAGCAATTGTTTGATACAAGCGGTTGCGTTTGCCATCGGGAGCAGTTGGACGCATAAGTAAAATTGCAGAGTCGAGGTCTGACATTATAAAGCGAGCAACTTCATTTCGTGGAGCACGTTTACTTGCCTCAGTAAGTTCTTTTATCTCATTTTTCAATGGGCGGGTAATAATAGGATAATCGCCATATGATTTAAGTTTATTGAAATACTCAAATGCACGGAAGAAATATACCTCACCGATATAATGTTTAATCATGTCTGGTGAACCTGCTATCTTACCTGCTTTCCAAAGAGGTATAACCTTATCCAAAAAGTAGTTTGTATTGTAGATGGTTCCGAAGCTCCATCCACCTCCATCAGAACTAACTTTCCATTCGCCTGTGGCGTATTTGTTGTTAATATCTAATGATGCTTGATTATCGGTATGGTTATCATTACCATACAAGCCATAGTTCCAACCGTCATGCGATGGCAACGCTCCATATAAATTGATAGCATAAGCGCCTAGCTGCGACTCTTCGTTAAGATAGTTTTCGGGAGTAACACTAGATGGAGGTGCGATCTCAAGATAATCGTTGCAAGAGTAAATTGAAAACAGCACGCTTAATACCGTAGCCGTGTTCAGAAATTTATTTATTTTTTTCATGATATTTATTCTTTATTCGTTAAAAGTTCACACTAAAACCAAATGATATTACCTTTTGAAGTGGGTATGCTACACCATTGTAACCACCGTCTACTGTTTCAGGATCGAACATTGATGCTAGTTTAGTTCCTGTCCATAGATTTTCACCAGATACAAAAACTCTTAAATACGAAACACCTATCTTATTCATCATAGCATTATTGAATGTATAGCCTAATTGGATATTTTTTAGACGAATAAATGCTGCACTTTGAAGATAGCCAGTTTGTGATGTATAGTTTTTACCATTACCCATAAGTGGACGTGGATAATATGAATCTAAGTTTTGACCCAATCTGTGTGTTGGATTTTCACGGAAATAATCCATGTGTTGAGGTAATGCAAGTGACCACCATGTGCCGCCTGAAACGCCCCAGAATGTAGGGTTGTTTGGCATATAATCTCTTTTCATGCAACCTTGGAAGAATGCTCTGATGTCGAAACCTTTATAATCGGCAGATAAGTCGATACCAAACATATAACGTGATTGATTGTTGCCTATGATTTGAAGGTCGCCTGTGTCGCCATTAGGACCAGCTGTTTTTTTACCATAGTCAATTTTGCCATCATGATTAATATCTTCATACATAATATCACCAGCAGCCCATTGAGAACCTAGTGCATTTTGTCCGCCTTTTGGAAGAGAAGCTATGTGAGCATCCATTTCGGCTTGTGATTTAGCTATGCCGATAGTTTTGTAGCCCCATATTTCACCCATTTTTTGATCTTTGTAGTAGCGACCAGCACCGCCTCCTCCATTTCCTATATTAAGGTTGTAGTTGTCGTTAGGATAGCTTGTGATTTTTGTTTGAGAGTCTGAAAGAAGGAAACCTACTGAGTAGCCGAAACCACTACGAGTTCTGTCGTTCCATTTAAGAGATAATTCCCAACCAAATGTTGAAAGGTCGGTGTTGTTTTCTTTTGGAACAGCAGTACCTAGTGTTACCGGAAGTTCGGGAGCAGGGCCGATCATATCGAGAGTCTTACGATTAAACCAGTCGAATGAACCTGTAAGTCTGTTTCTTAAAAATGCAACGTCTAAACCCACATTGACAGTATTAACGCTTTCCCATGTCATCATTGAGTTCAAAAGAGCTGGAGCACCTGCTGTGTTTTGTTTTTGACCATTGATAAGCCAGTAGCTGTTTGCTGAACCTATGCCCATTGACGAGTAGGTTGGATACCAAGCATTGGTGTTTTGATTACCTAATTCTCCATAAGATCCTCTTACTTTGAATGTGCTCATTACGTTTAGATTGTTTTCCCAGAATTTTTCTTTAGCAATATTCCATCCTAGAGAGAATGAAGGGAACCAGTTCCAACGTTTATCTTGACGATAACGAGAAGTGCCATCATAACGCATGTTTACCTCAGCTAGGTAGCGTTCTTTGTAGTCATAGTTGATACGACCGAAGAACCCAGTTGTTGCCCATAAATTACGATTACCGCTTACTGAAGGTGGAACAGCTTTGTTTCCGCCGTCATTACCCGATGTAGCATCAATGACATCCATGTAAGGAACAATCACACCATTACGTCTTGCGGAGAAACTCATGACCTTTTCTTGCTCTGATTGGAAACCGAGCATTATTTTGAAGTGGTTAGAGTCTTTTATATTGAAAGAGTAGTCTGTAAATACGTTTGGATTCATGTAGTTTGATGAATTTGCATATTCATAAACTTCTGTTGTGCCATCACCATAAAGAACTGGTTCGCCTTTTACGTCGTGGTTGTATATTTTTTGAGTGTCCCAATGACGAAACTCGTTACGTAAACGATAGTTAAGTTCGGCTGTTATGTTCCATCCTTTCATAGGAGTGGCAACCAAACGGAATTGTTGGTAGATTTCGTCTTTACGTGAAGTATCTTTACCGCCATCACGCATTTGAAGAGCAGGAGATGGTGAGCTATATAGATAACCGTTGTTGTCATACAAAGGTAGTGTAGACCATGCTTGACGACCAATATTATTGTTAAATTCATTGGTTAGAGATGATGGACGTGTGAAATCTTCTCTTTGGAATTTAATGTTGTAGCTATATTTCAAGAAACTGAAGAGATCGCCCGTAGCTTTTAAGTTTGTGGCATAGCGTTTGTATTTATCTTCACCGAAGTTCATAAAACCGTTTTGATCAAGATAGTTTGCAGATGCGTAAACTTGTTGCTTTTCTGTACCGCCATTAAGACTAATTGAGTGTTCTTGAGCAAATGTCCAATCTTTGTACATTGCGTCAAACCAATCCACATTATCATTACCTTGATCGTAGCCGTCAGCCCAAAGATTTGGGTTGTCTTTACGAGGTATGATTGTGTTTTTTGTTTTGCCATCCATATAATCTTTGATACGACCCATGCGTTCGTCGTTGAACATGACACCTTGGTTTATGTTTGAAAGGGCATCATTGAATAATGTAGCAAAGTCTAATGAATTTGCAGTTTCTGGAATGTTCACATAAGTAGAGTAACGAAATGAGTTGTTGTAATTAACAGTCATTTTACCTACTTTACCTTTTTTAGTTGTGATTAAAATCACGCCGAAAGGTGCACGTGATCCATAGATAGATGAAGCAGCAGCATCTTTCAACACAGAAACCGACTCAATATCTTGAGGGTTAAGAGTGTTGATGTTGCCTTCCATTCCATCAATCAAAATTAGCGGACCACCAGATGAACCGTCGCCAATTGTTGCTATACCACGAATGTTGATAGATGCTTTTTGGTCGAGGTTACCAGCACTCTGTGAGATATTCAAACCGGGAACTGTTCCTTGTAGAGCTTGTGTGGCATTTTGAACCGGACGGCTTTCAAACACCTCAGAAGTTACTGTTGATACAGATCCAGTAAGGTTTACTTTCTTTTGACTACCGAAACCAACTACCACAACGTCGTCTACCTTTAGAGCATCAATCTCCATTGTGACATTGATAACATCTTTGGTTACTTCAATTGTTTTAGTTTTGTAACCTACATAACTTAAAATAAGTTTTGCATCGTTTGGAAGTTTACTAATTACGTAATCTCCTTTTTCGTCTGTGATGACACCATTTACTGTGCCTTCAACTTGAATCAAAACCCCCGGAAGAGGCTTGTTAGTTTCGTCTAAAACAACGCCCGAAACTTTTTTAATCTGTTCGTTTAAAACACTTGTAGCCATGTTTTTCTCCGGTGATGCAGCAACTGGATTAGACCCTGTTGCTACCAGGAAAACGAAAAGAAAAAAACTCAACGTTTTCGTCTTGTAATAATTTCTCATAATCGTTTATTTAATTAAGTTAATTAATTCGCATTTTATCTTTAAATTTACGTTAAAAGAAAAAACACATACAAAGATATATGGTTTTTTTGTATTTTCATCTGTTTGTATGAATTTTTTTTTCATTGTGGTTGTAATATGTATAAAAATCAACAGTATGTTCTAAATTAACATGAGTAATGCAAATGCAAACAAAATAGGAATGACTTGTGATTTATTTACGATTATTTGGTATAGAAATTATATAATTTTTTTAAGAAGCTGTATGCAAAAACAACCACATTAATCATAATAGATTAATGTGGTTGTTTAGAATAGTATTATTGTCGGTTATTGGAATAGTTTGTATATGTCGTTACCTAGAGCTAGCACCATAAGTGCCATTAGTAGAAACATTCCGAAAGTTTGCGCGTATTCCATGAATTTTTCACTTGGTTTGCGACGTGTCACCACTTCGTAGATCAAAAAGAGCACATGACCACCATCTAGCGCAGGAATAGGGAGGATATTCATCACGGCTAATATAATAGATAGAAATGCAGTGATGTTCCAAAAACGCAGCCAATCCCATGTTGCACCAAACATGTTGCCCATTGAGACCACACTGCCAACAGCTTTATATGCCTCTGTTTCGGGTGAAAAGATTAGTTTGATTTGTTTTGTGTAGTTGTCTATTTGGTTTGCAGCAAGTTTGAATCCTTGAGGAATAGATTCTAAAAATGAATATTTTATAGTTTTTATTGGATAGATCTCAGATATGTCTTGTGATTGAAAGAATCCAATTGTAGTGTCGGTAGATACACTAACAGATAATTGTTTTTCTATTTTTGTGCCTGATGAATCACGCTGCACGCTTATGATGGCTGTTTCTCCTGCTTTTGAGGCTAGTGCCGTTTTGAATTGATCGAAGAATTGCAGCTCTGTGGAGTCGATTGCTATGACTTTGTCGCCTTTTTTAAATCCGGCAACATCGGCTGGTGCACCTGGAAGAAGAGAATCTACAATTATAGGTGTGCGGAGTTCTAGAAACCAACTACCTTTTTCAAGTAGGCGAGGGAAGAGGGCTTTGTCGATGTAAACTTTTTTAACTTCACCATTGCGCTCAATTTCAACGTACTCTACGTCGTCGAAGATAACAGATATTGTTATCTCACGATAGTTGTCGAATGTTTTGCCATCGACATTTAATATTTTATCACCATCTTTGAATCCCATCTCTTTGGCGATTGGGCTAAACATGTAACCACTTTTTACGTCGTTGTTTGAGATATATGATGTTCCGTAGGTGTGACTTATACCTATGTATATTATGATAGCCAAAATGACATTCATCATAACACCTCCAACCATGATAAGTAGGCGTTGCCATGCGGTTTTACTACGAAATTCGTATGGCTCTGGCGGAAGTTTCATCTGCTCTTTGTCCATGCTTTCGTCGATCATTCCTGAAATTTTGACGTAGCCACCAAACGGAATCCAACCAATACCATATTCTGTTTCACCTTTTTTGAATTTGAAAAGTGAAAACCATGGATTAAAGAATAGATAAAATTTTTCTACTCTTGTACCGAATAATTTTGCGAACATAAAGTGCCCTGCCTCGTGAATTACAACGAGCAGTGACAAACTTAAAATTAATTGTGCTGCCTTTATTAATATTTCCATCTTATTTTATCATTGTTTTTGCCATTTCTCTTGTGATAGTGTCGGTGTTTCGATAATCATCTAAAGTTGGCGAAGATACGTAATTTATTTTTGTCATGCAATTTTCGATTATCTGAGG
>JAVVZN010000063.1:0-7143 GCA_036650555.1 Rikenellaceae bacterium | reverse complement strand
CAAATTATAACAGCTTCTTAGCGAGGAGCTGTATAGGGGAGATCTTGTACGCATCGCGTGCCACCACGAGCATTGACATCACCAGCACTTAATAAACGCAAAAGGATTCCATTATCATCAACACTGAATCCATGCCTAAGACCTGTTGTGCCATTATGTACATTGAAAGAGAATGTGGTTCTAGAATAATTAGATCCGCCTCCCCAATGACCATCATTCCCATCTTTATTAGCACCAAGACGCGACTGCATTAAAACTAGCTCTCTTTGATTTGGTACTCTGAATTTTTTGACCACACCACCGATAGTTATCGCCTTACATGGTGAAGTACCTCCACTTGCTGCTGCTTGTAGCGCAGTGAAAGTAAGACTTCCACTTGAGGCAGGATTAATCATGAATTTCCACCAAGGCAGGTTATCGGCCTGTCGTTCATTATGCTCTGGTAGCTCCGCTTGCTGAGTGTAGGTGCGTATTGATCTGCGATCTAACCTCTCAAGCGACATGACACCTGTCGCGGCATCGTAGGAGGCAAAGTCTTGCGATTCTGCACTGCTATTGTCGGCAATACCAAGGTTTCTGACGCATCTAGCATAGAATTTTTTAGGCTTAGCAAGCCAATCTACTGCGTGCGAACTAACGCTTGCCCCTTCTGCCGACCATAAAACAGCCATAGCATTGCCAGTGTAAGGCGAGCTGCTTGCATATAATTTCTCACCCCATGGATAACCTGGATCTGATCCCTCCCATGTTTCACCCCAATGTGGGCCATCATAGAGTCGAGTTCTGATGTCGATTGAGTTTTCACCTATCCACATATCACGCAATTGATTAATGCTTGCCAAATACCATTTCACCTCCGTAGCGTCTATCACCCCATTGCCATTGTTGTCGCGATTTCGTTTCATACAGGCATAACGCACATCTACGTAACCAGTTTTATTCTCTTGCGACACAGGATCAACATATTTGTCCCAACGGTCACCTACATTCCAAAGCAACAATGTGTTTGCTCGTCCATTTCGCTGGCTTGTTGTAGCAACAGCAGTTCCAAAAGCGCGCGCCGATGTTTCTTCTGTGTTCATCTCTGCTCCCCATGCTGTTTTCATGGCATCGGTTTCGGTTGGATTATTGTAATTAACGTTGTACATTGTTTGAATAGAATTTTGACGAAAGGCATACAACGCCTCCGACTTCACAATTCCACCATCTGGACTATATTTAATTACTGTGGTCAGAGAGAGCATTCGTTCGGGCTGGTTGGCAAATTGTTTCCATAGATCTACGGGTGCAGTGCCATCGTTAGGATTAGCATAGTAGTAGAACTCATCGACAAAAGCGGTGAACGTCATATCGCCTTGATTATCAAATTTATTTACGCCAACACCGCCTGGTTTGTTCAATTCTGCTTTGTATGCACGCAATAGTTTCACTAGTTGATCCACATCTAGCATGTCGCATCTAACATTGTCGGCTTTTTTAAGTTCTGCTTCATATGCCGCAACAGTGAGATCACCCTTATATATTTTTGTATCGCCTGGGTACGCAAGTATATCGGAGGAGTAAACATTCGACAATAGTAGCGGATTCAACTTGAAATGCACCCATTTATAATCTGTTAAATTTTGCGATCCTTCACTAGGCGATCCTTCCGAGAATGGAGTTCGCACATACCACGACAACAGATCATTTATCACGCTCTTATCAAAAGTTGCAATCTCACTCTTGTAGTGCGAGTCAATATGATATATCACGTTTGACAAGATCACTTCACCATCTGTGCCAGGTTGAGTTTCGGCTTTTGGATCACTAGAATCAACCTCTAATATTATTTGACCGGCAGAATTGAAAGATACATTATAGATGTATTTGGTGTTACGATTGTTGTTGTAGTCGTTTGCAGCACTATTTACATAGCCCAAATGAACGGTGAGCGTCAAATCGCTCGATATGATTTTAGTTGGATTATCTGGATCAGTATATTTTATGTTACCTCGCATCTGGACGTATGTTCCTTTCAATGGGGCATACTCAAACGCTCCGTTTCTTACAGATTGGTTTGGCTTTGATGGATCTGGGGTTATAGACTCTTTTATCTGTTTCTCGCGATAGAAATAATCATTCGCCCCAACAGTAATCTGCTTCTGAGGGGTGTGTATGTTCTCAAGGGCATAAAACGAAAAGGTTTCGCCAGTGCCTTCAAATGTGGTCCAATCAGAGTTGAAATAACATGTGTCTTGCTTAATCTCCACGGAAGAGTTGAAGAGAGCTATTGAGCGCTGAACATTGCACACTCGCCAGTCGCGCGGGGTGAAGGTCACACCTGCTGGTGAGGTTACATTGAAAGTGATCTTGGAGTCGAGTCGTTTTAAAGAGATGGAGCCTTTGTTGCCAGTAGTGGTTACATCTATCGAGGCAGGCTGATTTGGAGCTTTAGGATCTGCTATAAAGCCACTCATTATAAAACTGGTGCCTCGTCCAAGTGTGTTTTGACTAATGGTGGTGACAAAAGCATTCAACTCGTCGATAGTAGTAATGGCTTGCATCTTTGATTTTGTGACATCCATCATACCAAGTTCGATATTGGCAATAGCATAGATATTTCGATTTGATCCAGACAAAGTGGATAGCGTGACGGAAGTGGTGGTCGAGGTGAGGTTGTCGAAGAAGTAGGTTGATATGACTTTTTTGGTGGTGGCGTTGAAGATCAACACAAATAGGTTATTGACCGTTTTCTCAGCCTCGTCAGACGAGAAGGCACGCGTGTGCACTGTGCCATTATCTACTTGTGTGGTGAGGGTGATAGTGGTTGGTATGCCCTCCGGAATGTTACCATCATCATAATCCACATCTTTACAAGATGGGAATAGCAATGCAAGAGCAGTAATTATATAAATGATTTTACGCATAATATTATTAATTAACTGGAGGTATTGTTATGTTTCCTCCATCTTGCCACTCGATTACTTGATACGACACCGTTATCTCTGTTAGAGTGCCCAGTGTAACCGAAAGAAGAATATTATATTTTTTAGATATTTCTAACGCTGTGAGATTTGTGGCGTTCAACGCTTTTTCAAGGGTTATCTCTTGCGGTATTGCCACACCTGCTTTGGTGTAACTCACACGCACGGCAACAATCACATCGGCGGCGATTGGTTGAGGAATTGGCATCATTATATCTCCATTTGCTTTTGAGATAGACTGGGCAGTGGTGGTGAGTGTTTTGCTATCGAGCTGTCCACCGTCTACCGAAACCGCATATGTTTGAGGGGTTTGCGTAGTGGCAAAACTCCATGGGGTTGTCGCGCCATGGGTGTAGGTGGCTTTGGTTTTCAACCCACTGACAGATACTCCGCGAACCACCATATTAGAGATCCCTGAGCTTAATGCATCACCAAGTTTGGCGCTGAAAGTTATGGAAGAAAGTATATGAGAGAAATTCATTGACACTTGCCCTGTGGCTAGCTCCCTATCGTAAGCTGGAGCAGCAAAGAGCAGATCGGGCTGCTCAGCCACCGCCTCAGGTGTTTGGTAGGTTAGCGTGGGAATGCCACCAGTGGCGCTACCCGACAACTGCACCACACTTGAACCAGTGGCATAGTAGGGAGAATAGGCAAAAAAGGAGAGCTTGCCAGAAGGAGGCCAATATTGCAGAGGATCGCACACCCATACATTGGTGGCGCCAACTCTCATTACCTTGCTGTTGTAGATGTAGTTTGGTGTGGAGGAAGTGGTCCATGCCCCAGCATTATGCGATGCTAACACACCGAAGTTTGGTAAGGTGCTATTGTCGATGGGCACACCACGACTCTCCACTGCATCATCACTAGATAAAGTAGTAGGAGCAAAGCTTATTTGACGTTGCGCTTGCGGCTCAGAACCACCAGTATCGTCTTTGGTGCACGAGGTGCTAGCCACGCAGGCAAGAATAATAAAAACCGATATGTAATTTTTTCTACCCATTTGTTGTGGATCTTTCTAAATATAGTATATATAGGGGAGATTCAACCCCCTATATATAGTGGTGAGGTGGGATTGATTTACATTGGTAAATCACCACCTGCTATGTCAGTCCAACCTGTTACAGTAGTTGTAAACTTAATAGGATTCAATATTGGGTTGCCCTCATTACTGTAACCGCCACCAAATTGAAGGGTGTAGGTGATGTTGTTGTTTGCTTTCCAGATTTCTGTGCTTGGTGCTGATTGACTTGATAGAGGGATATATATAGCTGCATAAGCAGTTTCACTTCCGTGAAGATATAATTTGACTGCTGACGCATCTGCTGATAATGTATATATTTTACACATTACTTTGATATAACCACCTGTTTGACTTGTGCCTTCAGCTTTAGTTGATTCTGTTGAAGTTGCTGTGCTTGGAACCCATGCGTTAAAGGTTTGTGGCATCAACATTACTGCATTATCAGCTGTGCTAACTACAGTTGCAGTCGTATTTACAATACCAATTTTCTCCACAGATGGAATTGTATATGCTAAACGATCATCAGCAGTTGGTGTCCAAGTAGGAGCGCCTGTTGGAGCCACAACAAATGTGCCTTTTGATTTAATTTTTCCAAGTGTGATGCCATTTGCCTCAATATCCACCTTTAGGTTATCTGAAGTAGTTTGTGCTTTGAAATTAACGCGAACCAAAGCGTGACCGAAATTCATAGGAACCGGTACTACTGGAGATGCTACACCTATACTTGCTGCTCTTGCCCACATAAAGTCTTCTTGCTTAGTCACATCATTAGGCACTACATAATTAGTGAATGTCATACCAGTGTTTTTATCAAATGCCAAAGTCGCCCCCCCTCGATTTGTACTAGCGAATGGTGTGTAACCATAGAAAGTGAGCATTGCTGGTAAGGCAGGCCAAAAACGAGATTCGGCAGCATTCTTATAACCCCACACAACAGATGGACTCGTACTAGTACAAGTAATCTGAGCCCCAGCAGCAGTAGCCCCCATATAAGGAGTGTCATAACTAGCTGTATTAACAAATGCAGTCACCCCAAATTCACGACCAACAGCAGCAAATGTAGTATTATCAAACGTTGTGCCTTTAGTTTGTTTTGCATAAGTTGAGAATGCAATAGCATTGTTGCTGTCAGGATTTTCTCTCTGAACAACCTCACTCTTTGAGCAACCAACAATCAATGTAATGGCTGCTAATCCTATTAAATAGTTAATTTTCATATTGTTAAATTTAGTATTGCATTATTTTATGGTTTATTATTTTGTAAAATTATTTTCGTATTTAATGATGTAGTAAACAAAACATTTCTTTACATTTCAATAGCAACATCTGTATCTTGCCAATCGCCAACAGTGGGATCGAACGCACCAATATCTTCATCGCCGGCAACATTTGGCAACTTAATATCAACATCTAATTCCAACGTTAGCTCCATCTCACTCGCTCGCTCAATGATTTTGTCGGTGACATCAATTGATATAGGATATTTTGAGCCATCAATCAAAGTGAAGTAAAAATCGAGGAAAGAGCGATTTGCACTACCATCGGGCAATTTTATAAGCCCAAAAGTGGATATGCTATTAGAAATCATGCCATCGGTGGTGCTTCCTTGGTCGAAAGTGCGGTTGTTCATTATGAACTCATACGCCACTGCCACCGACGAATTGACGTTTTTACCAATAAAATATGCTCCCGATAAATTTCTTAGCTGCACCAGGGGCGCACCTGCCGCATACGACAAGCCACAAACATGTGCGCGTATGTTTGCAGTTATGGTAACACGACGAGGAGTGACTTTCACTGTTTTGATCGAAACATGACCTGCGTCGAGAGGACGATCGTAGTAGTATTCAACCATTTGTGAGGTGATCTCTAAACCATCAACACAAGCCGTTGCCACCACATCGGGCTGGCTCACTAAAGCATTTTTTATGCGCTCAGAAAGCGATTTTTGATCTGTGGCGTAAGCTTCATATGTCGATTTTTTTTCTGCACCACGGAAGACAACGTTTTTAAACTCATCGTCGGTGTTGTTGTATATCACTAGATCATAGATGCCCTGCGGTAGGGAGATCTTCGCCGACGACGCATCCGACGAGCGGAACAACTCTTGCAATGTGCCATCTTGTCGATATGCAGCAACCGACACCCCATTAGGTGTTAGCCGCGCAGCACTCCAGTCAATATCAAGGTCGATGATCGCTCTATCGTTGGTGCCATAGTAGAGATGATCACGACAAGATGAGGTGATGAGCAACATTAGAATAAATATACCAATCAATCTTCTCATCGCATCACTCCTCTCTTTGTGTTATGTTTAAGCAGCCAAACCAACGAAACCGACAGCTTGGTTGGACCAAACCAACTATTACGACTTGTCTCCCATGGATATTTCCACACCTTGATGTCGCCATAACGAGTGTTGCGTGTCATTTTATATTCACGGTAGTTAGTTTGCATATAACCAACTCCTAGTGCGTATTCAAGCCGTAGATTACGCCCAATAGAGTGCGCAAAACCACAACTGACACCTGCCGCAATGAAAAATTCACCTTGTATGCCTTTAGGGTCGAAAAGCTGCACGTCGAACATTCCACCACCAAAATAAACACCTGCATTCCATCCTGTAAGCACCTCTCTACCCGCGCGATCGCCAAACCAATAACGCCCTTGAACAGTGCCTGTCAAAAGCTGCATTGTGAGATTAGCAGACTTGCTACGCCACCAAGGAAACACCACCTCACCTGCCACAGACCATCTATTGCCAATTGGCACTTCAAGTTCAACATTAAGCGCCGACACGGCATCGTAGAGAAGATTGGTTTTTAATGCAAACAACGGAACTCGCTTCGGCGTAGCAGCACTCACAGAAGGCTCAATAATGGGCATTTGCAGTAGATCTAATTTAGTCTCTGCAATAGGCAACTGAACCTCTCTAACATCGGGCACCGACAAAGGTTTTAAATCTCTCTTTGCGAAATAGACAGTAATAGCAACTGAAGAGCTTTGTAGTTGAGGGAAAATATGATCTTCCAAATATGACCACACTCTACCACCTCGTAGATTCATCAGCCTACGCCGACAGCCATCCACCCACTCGCCACGATCGTTGTAGATAATTTCTGGCACATTGTCTAGTATAGAGAGTGTTTCATCGCGGTG
>JAVVZN010000062.1:0-7192 GCA_036650555.1 Rikenellaceae bacterium | reverse complement strand
GGAGCAGTAGCAGGCGATGCTCAAGTGATAAATTTTGAGGTGAGCTCAAAAGGATCAGCCACGATAGGGATCACGGTCGATGTCACAGTAAACGAGAAGACAGTAAATGTTGTTATTGAAGACAACGGCACTATTATAGATCCAGATCCAACCCCAGATCCCGATCCAGACCCAACCCCAGATCCAACCGATAAAGTCCCAACGATACAAGGAGTGGGATTTGCAATTGGCGATGTGATGCGATTCCCTAGCGGAACAATAAAGGTTGTTGATGTTAAGGTGCTTGCTCCAAGTGGTGGAATTAAAACTCTCGATGTCGTGATTGACTCACCAACATTAGGTCCACTTCTTCAAGGTCTTGGTATTCCAACAAATCTTGATTTGGTGTCGCCAACCCCAGAAGTTAAAAAGTTGCTTCAAGATCTGAAACTTATCGGTACTGAACCAGTGAAAGGTAAAAAAGAGTTTCAATTCTCGATAGGTTCGTTCATGCCGTTACTTCCGATTGGAACACACAAATTTAAGGTGGTGGTGACAGATAGCATGGATCAAAAAACAACAGAAACTTTAGTCATTATTGTTTCTTAATATTCAATCAATGAAAAAAAGTATTTATTATATATGTGCTGCCACTTTATTGCTCAGTGTATCGTGTTCAAAAAGCGATAATGAGCAGGCCTCTGTCAACTCTGTGGGTTATCTCTCCACAGAATTTGCGAGCAAAATTGATTCATCGCTGGTTCAAACTAAGGCTGCACCTTTAGAAGACATGTTTTGGATTCGTGTGAAAAACACCACTACTGGTAGTTATGTCTATCAATCTACGCGTGATCGTATTGCTGATATATTGGAGCTGAAAATAGGCACCTACAATGTGGAGGCTGATTATCCTGATGTGAAAGAAGATGCTGCATTTGCTCAACCTCATTATTGGGGTGAAATAAAAGATGTGGTAATCATCAAAGAACAGATTACTAAAATTGCTGAAATCTCTACTTCTATTCAAAACATGAAAGTTGAGGTGGCATTTGGAAACCATATAAAAGAGCACTTTAGCGAATATTCTACCACTGTTTCAAACGACAAAGGTTCTTTGGTGTTTGATCAGTACACAGATCAAGCGGGTTACTACACTCTCTCAGTTTTGAAGGTGAAATTTGAAGGACGACGCAAGGAAGATAATTCTTTATTACAGAAAGATTTTGGCGTTGTGGTCACAACCATAGGCAAGGCGTTTTCTCACAAAATAGTTATAGATTCAAAATTTTCATACACCACTAAAAGCGTTATATATCCAGTGGAAAAACATGAAAACAATGAATTTACCTACACATTAAATGTTGATTAATACAATAATTTAAAGCACTGTGTGCTTAAAAAGCAGAGCTATGTTAAAACATAAACTATATATAATATTTCTCCTTTCGGTTATTCTCTTTTCGTGTGCAAAGAACGACGGAGAAAATGCGCAGCGTGGAGCAGTCAGCCTAACATTTTCGGAGCGAGATGAGAATTTGATTGTTAAGGCAACGCCACGAATATATAAAGTCACTATCTTAAATAGTAAAAATGAGATTGTGTATTCAGTTGCCGACAACACCACTATTGAGCCTGAGATTTGGCTCTTTGTTGGAGATTACACCATAAAAGCTCAATATGGAGCAGAAAAAGAGGCAGCATTCGATGCTCCTTATTACTATGGGGAGAAAAAAATCAAAGTGGTAGTGGGGAAGAAGTTAGATGTGAATGTTGAAACTGTTTTGCAATCGGTGAAATTTTCCGTTGAGTATGGTGCAGAGCTTGATAAGTATTTCTCTACATACTCTACTGTGGTTTCAAACACAGTGTTGTCGGGGACAGCTAAGAAATTGACTTTCAATAAAGGTAATGTTCTGCCAGCCTATTTCAAAGAGAACCCGGAAAGTAGAACCATGAAATGGAATGCTGAGTTTATGGCTTTCGGAGGTCAGCCATTTATATTAGAAGGCACAATTCCTGCTGCAAAAGCCAACGATCACTATATCATCAAATTTAAATTGGAAGAGGGTGGCTATGAAAGTGGTGGAGTGAGAGTTGTGGCTATTGTGGTCAATGAGAATACCTCTTCGCAAGGTGATACAAATATTGATCTTGGAGTAAAGCGTTTTCCTGAGGCTAATGGAGTAGGGTTTGATATTGATCAAGTAAAAAATATATCTGCAACCGATGATCAATCGCTTGCAGTGGAATTTGCAGGATTTCCTACTATCCGAAGTATTGTCGTGACCTATAAATGCGATTATTTATCGAATATCACTAATGTTCTTACTAGTTTCGATTTGGTGGCAGCTTTGGCAAATCCTACTATTCTAGCCGATCTAAGAGAGGATATGTCTTTGGATGTTAGCTTCGCCAACAAAATTGAAAATTGCACAAATGCTATAAAATTTGATTTGAAACGTTTGGTTGAAAAGATCACACCTTCTGCTGATGCAACTAATAGCTTTACTTTCCAAATCACCGACACCGACAATAAGATGACCACCAAAACGCTTACATTCAATAAGATAAATTCTGATATTGAAACCCTTCAGCCTAAAAAATGGGATATATGGGCAGCTAGAGCAACAGTGTCGGGTCGCTGGAAGAAGACTAAGCCAGGGTCAATGGCATTTAATATTTGGAGTGGCAACGGAGTTAAAACTGAGATTGCAGTCGATCCAACAGATGTTAATGATGCGGAAAAAACCTTTAAGGTTGTTATTCCAAATCTCTTGCCTTCAACTATCTATCGTGTTCAAGCACTAGGGAAAACTTCGGGTAAAAATGATCTAGCCAATGTCATAACTATCCAAACAGAATCGGCGCCACAACTTATAAATGGTTCGTTTGATCGTTGGTCGCAAGGGGCAAAAAACTCTTGGTATCCGCGAACAGATGCCTCTGAGGCATTTTGGGACTCAGGAAACCTTGGGGCAAACACATTGTCATCTGTGAACCCTACCGAACCAGAATACAACGATGTTAAAGATGGCGCAGCAGCAGCAAAAATGACATCACGTTATGTGGTTGTGAAATTCGCTGCCGGAAATCTTTACTCTGGTCGATTTAAAGCCTTGAACGGCACAACTCCCGATATGGAGTTTGGACAGAGATTTTCTGCACGTCCATCTAAACTCACTGGATGGTATAAATATAAATCTACAACTATAAATAAAGAGGGCGATAAAAAAGGACTTATGGGTAAACCCGATCGTTTCCATATATGGATGATGATCACCACAGCCAAAAATATGCCTCGTCCTCATAATGGTTCAGGTAGTCCATTTGATCTTGATGCAATTGCATCAACTGGATCAGATAGAAATGTGACAGCTCTATGCTTTGGAGAGTTCCATAACGAAAAAATAGTAAATGGGGTGGATCAAACTCCTGCTACAAACATGAGCGCTTACGAGCAATTCACAATTGATTTAAAGTATTTTCCTAAGAATTTATCATTAGAGCCGCAGTTTATTGTTGTTGTAATGTCGGCAAGTAAATACGGTGATTATTTTACTGGTGGGGTGGATGCTCAATTGCTTGTTGATAAATTAGAGTTGGTCTACGAATAAATAAGATAGAATGATAAAAAGTATAGTAAGTGCCGTTTTGTTATCTCTGCTAGCTACAAATGTGTGGTGCGCCGATGATGACAATAGTATTCAAAAGAAAAAAACTATAACCATTCCAGATAATCTGGAGGAGCAACCAAAAAAATCGTTAATGGAGGCGCAGTTTCAACGTGTGCCACCAATGCAAGATGTTTTTGTTCCAAAAGGGCAATGGTTGTTTGGGGGTACAATATCTTATAGTGAACACGAAAACGATAAATATAAGTTTATCATCATCGAAGATTGGAGCGGTAAAGGTTACAATGTCCGCCCAACGCTCTTTGCTGGATATGCCTTTGCAAACAACACTGTGGCAGGTTTTAGATTAGAATATGAGCGTTCGTTACTTGAGATAAATTCGTTAAACTTAAATCTTGGCGATGATCTTAACTTCGATATTGATAATGCCTATACTTTGCGTCAAACAGTAACTGCATCGGTGTTTATGCGTAACTACCTCAGTCTGTTTAAGAGTCGTAGATTTGGTCTGTTCAACGATGTTCAAATATCGGTGGGTGGAGGTCGTGGAAAACTTACCTCAGGAAAAGGCGAAACACTCAAAGGAACTTACGAAGAGATTACTAAATTCAACGTTGGTATAATGCCAGGTTTGGCTGTGTTTGCCACAGACAACGTTGCCCTAGAGGTGTCGATAGGTGTTCTGGGGTTTACATCCACTTGGATAAAACAAGTCACAAATCAAGTGTATGAGGGAACTCGTAACTCAAACAACGGATCGTTTAAGATCAACATATTCTCTATTAAGATAGGACTTTCATTCTATTTTAACAACAAACGTTTTGTAACGAATAAATATAGGGGTCGTTAATGAATAGACGAACTAAAATATTGATTTATGATCTTTTGTTGCTGGCTATTGTTGTTGGAGGCATTGTCTATATTGCTACCCCTAGAAAACAACATGCGTCTGAGTTAGAAAATAATCAGAAAGTCGATAGCGTGATAGTGGATTCAATTGTTTCACTGCCAAAGAGCGACACTGCGGTGATTGTTGTTGATAGCATTGTGGAAAGGAGCGTGGCTTCACATGTTGTAAGTGACGATAGCGTGTTGCATGCTACTGAACAGGTGGTAGATTCTTTAGCTTTTGAGGTGACGGAAGATAGTGTGAAGATTGATTTGGGCAGTGTGGGAGAGATCGCCTCACAAGAGTGTGGTGAGATGAAAAACGTGGCAAAAGAAGATTTTATATTTGAACCGATAGAATTACCAGAGGTAAGTCATAGGGTGGTGCTTAAATACCAACGTGTTGAAACGCCATCACTTTTTGTTCCGAAAGGGCAATGGATGTTTGGTGGTTCATTGCAATACGACGATCACGAGAACGTTAATTATAAGTTTTTAGTGATTGAAGGTTGGGAAGGCAATGGATATACTGTCAGTGGTGATGTGTATGTTGGATATGCTATAAAAGATAATATGGTGCTCGGTGTGCGTGGCGGATATGGACGTACATTGTTAAATATGGATAATTTAGATATTAAGCTTGGTGATGACCTAAATTTTAATATACACGATGCACATAATATTCGGCAAACTTGGAGTGGTGCGTTTTTTATGAGAAATTTTTTCTCTATAATGAAGAGCCGACAGTTTGGATTGTTTAACGACACGCAAATAGCATTAGCTGGCGGTCATGGTAAGATGATAACTGGAGTGGGCGAAACATTGGAAGGCACATTTGAGTCGTTTTTCGATGCTTCGATTGGTATATCGCCTGGGATAATGGTGTTTATACAGAATTTTGCCGCCATAGAGTTGTCGGTTGGGCTTATCGGGTTCAACACACGAGTCACAAAACAGATCACAAATCAAGTTTACGAGGGTAGCCGGCGAACCTCAGGAATGAAGTTCGGAGTGGATATATTCTCTGTGAAACTGGGAGCAACGATCTATATCAATAGTCGAAATTTTAAACAACGATAAACAACTCTCTTACATTATTTATTGAACATTACTTATAAAGCAGATATACAATGAAAACGGTGAAAATAATTATTTTTGTTCTTTTAATATCTATATATGGTTGCGTAGAGAACGACATTCCATTTCCGATAATAAAAGCTAAGATCACTTCGCTTGAAATATCGGGAGAAACAGCTAGCGAAATTGATGAAGTGCATAGAGAGGTTAGAGTCACTCTTAGTGATACTACAAACATTAAAAAAGCACTTGTTAAAAAGTTTAGCGTTTCGGAAGATACAAAAGTTTTCGAACCTAAGATCGCAGTGGGTGATCATATAGATCTTAGCAGCAGTTACCGTGTGAAACTTACCACATATCAAGATTATGATTGGCATATAATCGCCACTCAAAAGATAAATCGTGAGGTGGTGTTTGATGGTCAGGTGGGTGTTACAATGTTCGACCCCGACAACCTTACCGCTGTTGCCTACATATCTGCCGACGAAGATATTACAAAAGTAAATATATCATCAATCAAGTTAGCTCCATCAAACTCAACAATATATCCTAATCCGCATGATGTGAAAGATTTCTCACAGCCACAGCCGTTCACTGTCACTTGTCATGGTGAGACAGAAGAGTGGCATGTGTATATTCTCCCAACCGAACAAGCAGTGGCAACATACGCCCCTAAAGAGATTTGGGCTCGTCGTGTCACCCTATTTGGAAGTGCTAAGGTGGTTGAAGGAACTGAGCGTGGCTTTGAGTGGAAAAAAGCCGATGCCGCAAAATGGACTAAAGTAGATCAAAATATATTGAAATTTAATGCCACTGAGATGACAGCAGCTTTAGATTTTGAGCCTCTAACATCTTATGTGTATCGTACATATTTTGGAAATGTATATGGGGAGGAAAAAGCATTCCAAACTCCGGCAGCACCTATTATTGCCAATTTGTCAATGGATGCTTGGAGCATGAATGGTAAGATATGGTTGCCATACGGAGCGAGTGATGCTCCTTATTGGATCACAGGAAATGCAGGAGTGACACTCTTTAAAGATAGCAACACACAACCAACAACAGATGCAGTGGCAGGTAAAGCTGCAAAATTGCAAACAATTGATGTCCCAGTGGTTGGGCTTGCTGCTGGTAACTTATTTACTGGCGATTTCATAACCGACATGGGCAATCCGCTAAATAGTACAAAATGGGGTCGTCCGTTTATCGGTCGTCCGCGTCGATTGGCTGGCATGTATAAATATACCTCTAAAATAATTGATGTGGCAAAAAATCGCCCAGAGGCAATAAATACGCCTGATAAAGGTGTGGCTTGGATCAAGTTAGAAGATTGGAAAGGTGTGGTTGGATTGCGCCCTGCCGATGCTGAGGAGCTAGGCTATTCTATATTATATTTTGATAAGAGCGTCGATACATACACACGTTTTGAGTTCGATGTGAAATATACCTCAACAAAAAAACCTACCCATATGACTATTTGTTTCTCATCTAGTTATCTAGGCGATTTCTACACAGGTGGAATAGGTAGTACTTTATTCATTGATAATATAGAACTCATCTACTAAAACAGCTTCTAAAAATTATGCCTTACCTCAAGGCGAAATCATTGGAGCTGT
>JAVVZN010000061.1:0-7201 GCA_036650555.1 Rikenellaceae bacterium | reverse complement strand
AAATATTGCGACGTGTAGAGCGGAAATCGGCGCTACCCATATCGTTTGAGTCGTAGCTCCACGACCATTGAGGCTCAGTGCGAGGATTGCGATGGCGAGGCACCCCATCGTAGAATAGTTTAGCACTACCAACCGCACGGCTTATATGATCAGAAGGATAGATGCTCCACAAGCCGTTGCGTCGCCAAAATGTGGTGTTGAAACTCTCTGGCGATTCAAAAACTAAGCCCCATTGACGAGGGTTCAGATCGACATTTGAGGTGAAACTATAATTGGTGGCTAACATTCCATTTGCGTTTATGTTCATGGTGTAACTACCCGAAAACTCTGCGTAACTTCCTGTAACTTTCACCTCTACGCTCTCCCCAACCTTTTGAGCAGTCACCGCTGATACTTTCCATGCAGAACAAACATCGTTGAAGATAGGTGTGTTGGCATTATGGTTCGGCATACAACCTCCACCTTGAAGAGGTAGTGCCATCAACCATGGACCACCGCAGATTATCTCTTCCCCTGCATGTTTCATTGTGATGATTCGACCAGTGCTCCGATCTATGTCGCAGACGAAATTTGTTCCTGTAACAGATATCTTAGAGTTGGTCGTTTTTAGATGTGTGGTGGCGGTAGAAGGTATCTCGACAACATTCTGTGGTTGATCGCCAACGGCAATAAGATATTCATCTATCAATGTGCCTTTACCATCTGTAAATGATATGTAGAGTTGGTTTGCTGCTGATAGATTTTTTACGGGCACTTTAATGATGGTGCTGTCTGCTGGTTGAAGATCAATTAGAAGTCGTCCACCTTCGTCTCCATATTTCCATTGTATATTTAGCTCATTGAAATTTGTAAACACATAACGGTTTTCAATGTCGAGTTTTATCTCGTCGCCAGCTTTAATGGATGATGTACGAACTTTTACTGGGCTGTAAATCTTTTTCATATCCCAATACTCTGGTTTCTCGCGACGCCAGCCGTCGATAGGACCCCACTCGCCATAACCAACAGCATTACCGTCGGGGAGCTGGAACACATCGTCAATGCCAGACCATATTGATCCGCCGAGGATAGCATTGGTTTTGTACATGTTATCCCATGTTGGCAAAAGAGCTAGCGCCCAGTCGCTACGGATGCCTGGGTCGGTCACAAGTTCGCTACGATTATAGACATTAAGATGGCAGAACTCACCATAGGTGATAGGACGTGTCCAGTCTGCAACTTTCTTGAATCCTGAAGGGCCTGGGTAGTGAATATTGGCAACATGTGTGGTGCTACCTTGATTGTTGTAGCCGCCATAACCTTGATCATGGAAAGAGATAGGACGCGAAGGGTCGGCTTTTTTCATGTATTCAAGCACCTGGGCAAAACCTTCATTCCAATACGACTCGTTTGCCATTGACCAAAACAAGACAGAAGGATGATTACGGTTTATGTGGATGCTCTCCATGTTAGCTTGTAGAACATAATCATAATATTTTTTATCGCGGTAGTCTAGTTTCTCCCATGAGGCGTTTGCCTGATGTCCCATCCAGCAAACAGGAGCCTCAACCTCTACAAACATACCCAGTTCATCGCATATATCGAGCAACTCCTCACAAGGAGGATAGTGCGAGGTACGAATGAAATTGCAGTTTGCAGCGCGATATAACTCAACATCGCGACGACGATCATCTGTGGTGAGCGTACGTCCGGTAAGAGGATGCACCTCATGACGACAAACGCCACGTAGTTTCACTGCTGTGCCATTGACAAACATTCTGTTGCCACGTATTTCTATCTCACGGAACCCTATCTTTTTAGATATTAATTCTTGAATCTGATCGCCACTACGCAGCTCCACATTCATGGTGTAAAGATTTGGATGTTCGCTATCCCATTTCTTTGGGGCATCAACTTTCATGCTTACAGTACCACTCCACTCTTTGCCTGCGGCAAGGGCTGGGATTTTATCGACTAACACCGATTTCAATCCTGCAATCGACACTCTGATTGAGCTATTGTTGGAGGTGGTGGAACTGCTGTTTTTGACTTTCAAGAAGAGTTTAAGATCGGCATTCACATAGTTTTTATCCAGATCTGTGATCACTCTGAGATCTGTTAGATGAACTTTTGGCAGAGCAAATATGGTGACTGGGCGAGTGATGCCACCTAGTTGATGTGCAGCATATTGAGTGAGGCTCCCAAGCATGTCAGCAGTAGATTCGCTACGTACTCTAAGGAAAATTTTGTTCTCCCCATCCACTATATTTTTTGTAATGTCGATCTCGTAAGGGGTCATACCGCCCTCATGAAAACCAACTTCCTTACCGTTTAGGTAGATACTATATTCGCTATGTACGCCTTCAAAACGCACTTTAATATCGTGTGACTTCCAATCCTCAGGCATGATAAACGAGCGATAATATCCGCCGTAGCCTGCTGAATCAACTTTGAAACCTTGCATGCTCCACTGACCCGGAACATAAATATTTTTCCAACCTACGATAGGTTGGTTGTAGAAATCGGCAGAGCAATTCTCTTTGAACTGCCACATTCCATTGAGAGTGAGAGATGGATTAGCCACTCCAAACACGTTTTTGGCAATAGGTGCATAGACCGGCAACACCTTATCGGCATCAACATTGGTATCGACAACATAAGACGATGCTTGTTTTAGTGCCTCTTTACGTTCTCCTACAAAAGGAACTAGCTGACGAGGATTACTAGAATATACATTCACCTCCGACACCACTGTGTTGTTGCCCGGAGCCAAGCCTTCAAAAACCAATACCAGTTGTCCATAGGCATATGCTTTTCGAGGGAGGTTAATGAGGTAACGTTGTGCTATCCCTTTTTTTAATGCCACCTCTTCTTGCACAACATTTCCGTCGGCTGCAATTTGCTGTCTACGTGTGTCGTTGTCGCTAAGATAGACCACTTCAAGTTGATAATCGGCATTGATATCAACTTTATCAAAGGCATAGATCACCTTACCGCCAAAGCTAACGGTACGCTCACTAAGCGAGCCGCCAATATTTTCGGGGATAGTATAATCTTCGCCACTTACACAAAAACTCTGCTTGTCGATCTGACCGCAGTCGTTTTCAGCAACTTTTGTGAATTTCTCATTTTGTGCTATCGACGGATAAATTGTAGCAAAAAAGAGAATAATGATTAATATTTTTCTCATGTTATTTAATATAGGTTTATTTATATACAAAGATAGGTGCAATTAACTTAATAATTACACCTATGATTTATACAAAAAGATGATACTCAATGTAGATAATTATACAATTCGGTACTAAGCAGCTTCTAACTGAAAGATTTGAGTGCATCGGCAACCGTAAACGTGCTTCCGCCTATGTAGATCACATCATCTTTATCGGCCATTTCGCGTGCCATTTTCACGGCTTCAGTCACATTAGCGGCAGTGGTTCCAACAAGTGCAGCAGCAGATGCCATATCGCGTAATTTGTCTTCCGGTAAGGCTCGTGCAACCGATGATTTAGTGAAGATATAGTTTGCATCTTTGGGAAGTAGGTTCAGTATGGTGACAATATCTTTATCGCTTACAAAACCTATTACCATATAAAGTTTTTTATATGTCAGCGCTGCTAGTTGTTTCGTCACATAACCTATACCTGCCTCATTATGACCTGTATCGCATATTATAGTGGGTTTTTCACCTAGTATCTGCCAACGTGCCATGAGGTGTGATTGCATAAAGCCACGCATAACATTGGGGAGTGTTATGTTTATATCGGTGGTTTCATTCAAAATGTCGAGGGTGGTGAGTGCAGTAGCGATATTCTTCTGTTGATAGAGCCCTTTCAGATCGGTTTTAATCTCAATCTGCTCATCGGTAAGCAGTGAGTGATAAGTAATAGCTTGACAATCATCAAAAACCTCGGAGTGTAATGGTTTATAACGTTGCGAGGCGATAAAAGATTCGCTGCCCATCTGTTTAGCTTTCATGATTATCACCATGGCGCTCTGCTGGTCCCACTCACCAAGCACCACAGGCACTCTCTCTTTAATTATGCCGCTCTTCTCCACAGCAATCTTTTCAATGGTGTCGCCCAGTATTGCGCAGTGATCTTTTGATACATTCGTAATGACACTAACCATAGGTCTTATGATGTTGGTGGCATCAAGCCGCCCCCCAAGCCCAGCTTCTACCACAGCCACATCCACCTTTTGACGTGCAAACCACCAGAAAGCCATGGCGGTTGTAACCTCAAAAAAACTAGGTTTCAACTGATCAAGTAGTGATTTGTAGCTATCAACAAACTCACAAACCCCATCTTCCGAGATCATCTCCGACGACACTTTGATTCTCTCTCTGAAATCGAGCAGGTGTGGCGAGGTGTATAGACCAACCTTATAACCTGCCTCGCCAAGCACCGATGCAATAAGATGGGTTACAGATCCTTTTCCGTTTGTGCCTGCAACATGCACAGATCTGAATTTTCTGTGCACATCACCAATCTCATGACACAACTTTTCGATGGTGTCGAGCGATGGATTATAAGCTTCACTGCCAACGTTCTGGAACATAGGAATGGCAAGCAAATAATCTAGTGCCTCATTATATTTCATAAAATACGACTTTTAAAATAAAAAATTGCTGTAACAATTAAAATTGCTTCTTAATATGATTACAAAGTTACATGAAAAAAAGATAATATAATCAAAAATCCAGTTCACAATTAATTGTGAACTGGTTTTTTGATTATTGCGACGTACATAATAGTTTTTATGTGCTTCTTATGTGGCGATAAACTAATCTTTTAGTTTTGCAAGTAAGAACTCACGGTTCAAACGAGCAATATGTGCAATTGATATGCCTTTTGGACACTCTGCCTCACATGCACCAGTGTTTGTGCAACCACCAAATCCAAGCTCATCCATCTTAGCAACCATTGCTTTTGCACGACGAGATGCCTCTACTCTACCTTGAGGAAGTTTGGCTAGCGATGAAACGCGAGCAGCCACAAACAACATTGCAGATCCATTTTTACATGTGGCAACGCAAGCACCGCAGCCAATGCAACTTGCAGCATCCATGCTCTCTTCTGCGTCGGGCTTAGGGATAGGAATTGCATTTGCATCTGGAACTCCACCAGTGTTTACAGAGATGAAACCACCAGCATGAAGAATCTGATCGTAGGCAGTTCTATCAACAGCAAGGTCTTTCAGCACAGGGAACGCTTTTGAACGCCATGGCTCAATAGTGATTGTGTCGCCGTCTTTGAATTTACGCATGTGCAATTGACATGTGGTTATGTCATCGTCGGGTCCGTGTGCCCTTCCGTCGATAAACAATGAACACATGCCACAAATGCCTTCGCGACAGTCGTGATCAAACACAATCGGCTCTTTGCCATCGTGAATAAGGTTGTTGTTTAAAATATCAAGCATTTCAAGGAATGAACTATCTTCGGAGATATTCTCAACGTGATACATTTCAAAATTACCTTGTACTTTGGCGTTTTCCTGACGCCATATTTTTAATTTTAAATTCATTTTTCTTAGATTTGAATGTTAATCAATTAGCAAACTACGGTATTAGTCTTTATAGTTACGTTGTGCCACTTTGATAAACTCAAAGTTAAGTTCTTCTTTGTGAAGCTCTGGGACAACATCTTTGCCTTTATTCTCCCATACTGCAACATAACGGAAGTTCTCATCGTCACGAAGTGCTTCACCTTCTGGTGTTTGGAACTCCTCACGGAAGTGACCACCGCACGACTCCTCACGATTTAATCCGTCGCGAGCCATCAACTCTCCAAGTTCAAGGAAATCTGCAAGACGTAGTGCTTTCTCAAGTTCTTGATTGAACTCCTCATTCTTACCTGGAATACGAACGTTGCTCCAGAACTCTTTGCGTAGCTCTTGAATTTTTGTGATAGCTTGTGTAAGTCCAGCTTTGTTACGAGCCATACCAACATTATCCCACATTATTATGCCGAGTTTCTTATGCACATCATCAACAGAAAGCTTACCACCAATAGCAAATAATGATTTTATCTTCTCTTTAACGCCGTTTTCAGCATCAACAAATTCTTTTGAATTGGTGTCGATTTTTGGTGTTTGGATCTCTTTTGCTAGGTAGTCGCCAATTGTGTAAGGAATAACGAAATAACCATCTGCCAAACCTTGCATAAGTGCTGATGCACCAAGACGATTTGCCCCATGGTCGGAGAAGTTTGCCTCACCTAAAGCATAAAGCCCTGGGATGGTTGTCATAAGGTTGTAATCAACCCATATACCACCCATAGTGTAGTGAACAGCAGGATAGATCATCATTGGCTCCTCGTAAGGATTAACATCGGTGATCTTTTCGTACATTTGGAATAGATTGCCGTAGCGTTGAGTGATGACATCTTTGCCTAGACGAGCTATGGCACTAGAGAAGTCAAGATAGACTGCTAGCCCTGTTTCGTTTACTCCAAAACCAGCGTCGCAACGCTCTTTCGCAGCACGTGATGCCACGTCGCGAGGCACAAGGTTTCCGAATGCAGGGTAACGACGCTCTAGGTAGTAGTCGCGATCTGCCTCAGGAATTTGTGATGCTTTTATAGTTTTTGCATGTAGTTTTGCAACGTCTTCTTTCTTCTTTGGAACCCATATACGTCCATCGTTACGCAACGACTCCGACATAAGTGTCAGTTTAGATTGAGCTGTGCCGTGTACTGGAATACATGTAGGGTGAATTTGAGTGAAGCATGGATTTGCAATCCAAGCACCTTTTTTGTAGCATTGCCATGCAGCTGAACCATTTGAGTTCATAGCGTTTGTTGAGAGGAAAAATACGTTGCCGTAGCCTCCAGATGCAATACAAACTGCATGTGCTCCGAAACGCTCAATCTCACCTGTGATAAGGTTTCGAGTGATGATTCCACGAGCTTTGCCATCGACAAGCACTAAATCCAACATTTCGTGGCGTGTGTAGCTTTTCACCGAGCCTTTTGCAATCTGACGGTTTAGAGCTGCGTAAGCGCCTAATAAGAGTTGTTGTCCGGTTTGACCGCGGGCATAGAATGTACGTGAAACTTGTGCGCCACCAAAAGAACGGTTGTCGAGCAATCCGCCATATTCGCGAGCAAAAGGCACACCTTGCGCCACGCATTGGTCGATAATACTATTCGATACCTCTGCCAAACGATATGTGTTTGCCTCACGTGCACGGTAGTCGCCGCCTTTGATTGTGTCGTAG
>JAVVZN010000060.1:2744-7233 GCA_036650555.1 Rikenellaceae bacterium | reverse complement strand
AATAGAACTTACAGGCGAATTTTACAAAGAGACTATTATGCCCAAGTCCAAAAAAGCCAACGCAAGTCTAATTCCTATAAAAAAAGGATTTGATGTTTCAAAATATGGTGGATATACGGGTGTAAATAAGGCTTATTCAGTAATTTTAGAGTTTGATGGCAAGAAAAAACGAGAAAAAAAGCTTGTGGGAGTTCCGGTTGAAGTTGTTAAAATACTTAGCCAAAATGAAAATTCTATAATTGAATATTTTGGCGATGGTGCATCCACCATCTCGGCATCTGGCAAGGCAACAATATGTAATATGGGTGCTGAAGTGGGAGCCACAACATCTATCTTCCCTTATGATGAAAATACAGCGCAATATTTGTTGGCAACATCGCGTAAAGAGATAACAGAATGGGTTGAGAAGTGCAAGATAGATTTGATGGCAGATGAGGAGGTGTTGCGTAACCCAGAAAAATACTATGATCGTGTGATAGAAATAAATCTATCTGCGATAGAACCTCATTTGAATGGACCATTCACTCCCGATGCGGCAAACCGTATCTCTGAGTTTGCACGAGTGGTTGCTCAGAAAAATTATCCTGATTCGATGGAGGTAGGGTTGATAGGTTCGTGCACAAACTCATCGTATCAAGATTTGATGCGTGCTGCTGATCTTGCCGAGCAAGCCTTTACCAATAATATAGATGTGAAGGCGCAGCTTATCATCAATCCAGGTTCGGCTTTGGTTTATAATGCAGCATTGAAAGCTGGAGCGATAGAAAAATTGAAAAAAGTGGGTGCTACGATAATGGCAAATGCTTGCGGTCCTTGCATAGGGCAGTGGAATCGTTCAAGTGCTGAAACAGCAGATGATAGAAAAAATTCTATTGTCACCTCTTTCAACCGAAATTTTGCAAAACGTGCCGATGGAAATCCAAATACCTATGCCTTTGTTGCCTCTCCAGAGATTGTCATGGCATTGACTATTGCTGGAAGTTTGAGTTTCAATCCATTGACCGACACTCTGAAAAATAGAGATGGTAAAAAAGTTAAGCTCAGAGCTCCGGCGCAAGTTGTGCTGCCTATGAGTTTCTCTGATTTTAAAGATATAGGCTATGCAGCACCTAGTGCGGATAGGCAAAAAACAGATGTTATGATAGCGGCCGGCTCCCAGCGTTTGCAGCGTTTGCAGCCTTTCGACACATTTCATGCTGCTTCGTTTCAAAACATGGCGTTGCTGATAAAAGTGGCAGGAAAATGTACCACCGATCATATTTCAATGGCAGGCAAATGGTTGCGTTTCCGTGGTCATATCGACAACATCTCCGATAATCTGCTGCTTGGGGCTATCAATAGTTTCAATGGTAAGAGCAATTCGGTGTTGAATCCTATTGATAAATCTTATGGCTCGGTTTCAAGTTCTGCCCGTGCATTAAAAGCCGCCAACATAGCATCTATAATTGTGGCTGAAGATAATTATGGAGAGGGATCTTCGCGTGAGCATGCTGCTATGGAGCCGCGTCATTTAGGTGTGAGAGTGGTGCTTACTAAATCGTTTGCTCGTATTCATGAAACAAATCTGAAAAAGCAAGGGATTCTGGCGCTTACATTTGCTGATGTTGCCGATTACAATAAGATACGTGAAGACGATCGCTTTTCTATTGCTTGTGCTGAGCAGATTGCTCCAGGCAAACCGTTAAGCATAGAGGTGTCGCATGTCGATGGAACAAAAGACATAATATTGGCATTACACACCTATAACCACTCTCAGATAGATTGGTTGAAGGCTGGTAGTGCGCTTAATTATAATGCAAAACGTATAGATAATGGCAAAAATTAAAAATATAGATGGGGTTCTTGAAGTCCCCGATGATGTGACTATTCCTTATATAGAAGGAGATGGTGTTGGACGTGAGATTTTTTATGCCGTGCAACGTATTGTTGATGCTGCCATTAAAAAAAGTTATGGTAGAGGTAGAAAGATAGATTGGATGGAGGTGTTTGCAGGTGAGAAGTCGTTCAATATGAGCGGCGAGTGGTTGCCTGAACAAACATTAAATACCTTTAAAGAGTATATGATTGGCATTAAAGGTCCGCTAACGACACCTGTCGGTAGTGGAATACGTTCGTTGAATGTGGCATTACGTCGAGATCTGGATTTATATGTATGTCTTCGTCCTGTGCGTTATTATAATGGGGTGTCGTCGCCACTCAAAGAGCCAGAAAAAGTTAATATGACAATATTCCGAGAGAACACAGAAGATATATATTCCGGTATAGAGTGGGAGGCAGGTAGCGCAAATGCTATTAAGTTGTATAATTTTTTGCATGATGAGATGAATGTGACCTCTGTCAGATTACCAGATAGTTCGGCATTTGGGGAGAAACCTGTGTCGATAGAGGGAACAGAACGGCTTGTGCGAAGCGCTATCAATTATGCAATAGAAAATAAATGCAAGGTAGTCACTCTAGTTCATAAAGGTAACATAATGAAATTTACCGAAGGGGGCTTTAAAAAATGGGGTTATGATCTTGCCGAGCGAGAATTTGCCAACTATGTATTCACTCAGAATGAGTTCAATTAAATAGCCAAACAAAGTGGCAACGATTGTGCAAATGAAGCGTTGCAGATGGCAAAAAATAGTGGAAAAATAGTTGTAAACGATTGTATTGCTGATGCTTTTTTGCAAAATACTCTGCTGACACCAGAAAAATTTAGTGTGATCGCTACACTAAATTTAAATGGTGATTATATTTCCGATCAGCTTGCTGCTATGGTTGGTGGAATAGGCATAGCCCCTGGAGCAAACATAAACAAAACAACTGGACATGCCATATTTGAGGCTACCCATGGCACAGCTCCCGATATAGCAGGTAAGAATTGTGCCAACCCATGTTCTATGCTTTTGTCGGCAGTGATGATGCTTCGTTATATAGGCTGGAAAGAGCCAGCTCAGAAAATAGAAACGGCAATAGAGGCGTTGTTTGCAAAGGGTAGGGCAACAAAAGATTTAGCACGTTTTATGAATAATGGTGTAGAGCTCTCAACATCGGGATTTGCCGATGAAGTCATTTTTAATATATTGAATTAATAATATTATGAAAGAGGAATATATGATATATAAGTTGTCGGAATCAATCAAGACAACTAGCTCAATAGATAGTAATCTATTTGCAAAATACAATGTAAAACGTGGGCTGCGAAATGAAGACCACTCTGGGGTGCTTGTTGGATTAACCACTATTGGTGATGTGGTTGGTTATGAGCGCATGGATGATGGTGTGTTGAAGGCTATTCCTGGAAAATTGCTCTATCGTGGAGTCAATGTCGAGGATCTTGTGCATGGTGTTCAGAAAGAGGGTAGGTTTGGTTTTGAAGAAACGGCTTTCTTGCTGCTATCGGGTTATCTGCCAGATAAGGAAGAGTACGAAACATTCTGTAAGCTGATAAATAACTTCATGCCGTTGGAGCAAAAAACAAAGATGAATATATTGGATCTCGAAGGGCACGATATTATGAATATTCTATCACGTAGCGTGTTAGAAATGTACACTTTCGATCCAGATCCCGATAACACCTCGCGTGAAAATCTGATACGTCAGTCGTTGGAGTTGATAGCTCGTTTTCCAACTATCATAGCTTATGCCTACAACATCATGCGTCATAGCACCATGGGGCGTTCGTTGCATATTCGTCACCCAAAAGAGAACCTTTCTATGGCAGAGAATTTTTTATATATGCTTAAAGGTGAATATACTCAGTTGGAAGCTAAGGTTTTGGATTTAGCATTGATACTTCATGCCGAACACGGTGGAGGTAACAACTCAACATTCACAGTGCGTGTGACAAGCTCATCGGGCACCGACACCTATTCATCAATAGCTGCTGCGATAGGATCGTTGAAAGGTCCGTTGCATGGTGGTGCAAATCTCGCCGTTGGGAAGATGTTTAAACATCTGAAAGAGGTGATTAAAGATTGGAACAGCACTACGGAGATAGATGACTACCTTAATCGTATGTTGCGTAAAGAGGTGTACAACAAAACAGGGCTCATTTATGGCATAGGACATGCCGTCTACACGGTGTCTGATCCGCGTGCGTTGCTATTGAAAGAGATGGCTAGAGAGCTAGCTGTTGAGAAGGGTAGAGAAAAAGAGTTTGCATTTCTTGAGCTGTTAGAACAACGTGCTGTTGAGGTGTTTATGGCATTTAAAGGCAACAACGTGAACAAACGTGTGTGCGCAAATGTGGATTTCTATTCAGGATTTGTGTATGAGATGATAGAGCTACCACAACAAGTCTACACCCCATTGTTTGCCATGAGTCGTATCACAGGTTGGACTGCTCACCGCATTGAAGAGTTGAATTTTTACAGCAAACGCATCATACGTCCTGCCTACAAAAATGTGGCTGAGTTGAAAGAATTTGTGCCTATTACAGAGCGTTAATGCTTTCTATTCAATAAATTAACTCTCAAAATAGTTAAAAAATATCTGCAAGATA
>JAVVZN010000060.1:0-2734 GCA_036650555.1 Rikenellaceae bacterium | reverse complement strand
GCAGATTTTGAGCTATAACAAGCGGAGCGTACTTTAGGTACGTGAGCATTATTATAGCTCAAAATCTGTGAAATGTGTGCCGTTTCCGTGGAAAGTAATCCTACGGCACTTTTTCAGCGACGACTAGTTGTCTACATATGTTTCTACCATAGAACGATCTATTATCTCATCGCTGAATATGATTAGTCGTTCAATGACATTTGCCAGTTCACGCACATTCCCACTCCATGACCGTTGTTGTAGTAGCTCTATGGCATCGGGTGTGATTTGTTTAAGAGGAAGATCATATGCCTCGCACAACTGCTCAATGAAATGGGTGGCGAGTAGAGGTATGTCGTCTAGACGATCTCTGAGTGGTGGTACTTTCACTATGACAACACTTAGACGATGGTATAAGTCTTCACGGAAATTTCCGTTTTTGATCTCTTCTTGAAGATTTTTGTTTGTTGCTGCAATAACACGCACATTAATTTGAATGTCTTTGTCGCACCCAACAGGGGTGATCTTATGCTCTTGCAACGCACGTAGAACTTTGGCTTGTGCAGAAAGACTCATGTCGCCAATCTCATCTAGGAAAAGAGTTCCACCGTCGGCAAGTTCAAATTTTCCTTTTTTCTGACGGATAGCGCCAGTAAACGAACCTTTCTCATGCCCAAACATTTCGCTCTCAATAAGATCAGCAGGCATCGCAGCGCAGTTCACCTCAATAAGAGGCGATGAACTTCTTCGACTTAGTGCGTGCAAACTACGAGCCACCAACTCTTTACCTGTACCATTCTCACCAACGATGAGCACACGAGCACCTGAGGCTGCAACTTTTGTTATAATCTCTTTTATGTTTTGTATTGCAATTGAATTTCCAATGATCTCACCTTTTTTGCTTATAGGAGGAGGAGTGTTGCTGCGTTTACGCTTTGCTGTTTGTTGAACTATATCTACTTTGTCGAGTGCTCCACGCACCTTTTTGAGTATGTCGTTCATGTCTAACGGCTTCTTTATGATGTAGTAGGCTCCAGCTTTTGTTAGCTCCACTGCTGATTCTACTGTGGCAAACCCAGAGATGATAATAAACGGTAAGTCGGGCTTAGTGTGTAGCACTGCGTTGAACAGCTCTATTCCGCTCATGTTATCCATGAATATATCGGTGATTACTAAATTGTAGCTTTTCTGTCCAATCATATCAAGCGCCTCGCTGCCCGATGATGCTGTATCGACAACATAATTCTCATATTCTAAAACCTCTTTTAATGTGTTTCTTATTGCGCGTTCATCATCGACTACTAAAATTCTAATCATACCACATAATTTTAAAAATATTGAGGAATATCATTATCAAAAAGACAACATTCCGCATGCAAATTTCAAACAAATATCAATAAATTATATTGATATTCCTAATGTATTGTATTAGCGTTTAATAAATCTTTATTTTTAACCAGACAACAATAATTTAAAACGTGGTATATAACCATACGATTATATACCACGTTTTGAAATTTTTATATGACATCAATAATGATGTAGAAACTATTTTAAAATCCCTTTGTCAAATTTTGCTTTGATTACACTCAACATATCTTCAGTCATGGTTTGAAGATTCCATTTTGGCTCCCAACCCCATTCTTCACGTGCACATGTGTCGTCGAGTGAGTTTGGCCAGCTGTCTGCAATAGATTGTTTCATAGGATCAACATCGTATGAGATCTTGAGGTCAGGGATATGTTTTTTTATCTCATTGAAAATTATTTCAGGACTGAAACTCATAGATGCAATATTGAAACTGTTGCGGTGGATAAGTTTTGCCGGATTTGCCTCCATCAAACTTACGCAAGCATTGAGTGCGTCGGGCATATACATCATATCCATAAATGTGTTGCTTTCAACTGGACATGTGAATGTTTTACTGCGTATAGCTTCATAATATACCTCTACTGCATAGTCGGTTGTGCCACCACCTGGAAGGGTGTTGTTTGAGATGATACCTGGGAAACGTACGCTACGTGTGTCTACACCGAAACGATGGAAGTAGTAGTCACCCATTAATTCGCCTGTCACCTTACATACACCATACATTGTTGAAGGACGCATAAGTGTGTCTTGTGGGGTTTGATCTTTTGGTGTTTGCACTCCAAATGCACCAATTGAGCTAGGCGTGAATACGGCACAACGATATATGTTTGCCACCTCTAGAGTGTTCATAAGAGCACCCATGTTTATTTTCCAAGCTAAAGCAGGATTTTTCTCTCCGGTTGCAGATAATAGAGCAACAAGATTGAATATTGTGTCGATATTGTATTTATGCACAACATAGGCCAACTTATGAGCTTCCAAAATATCAAAAGCCTCAAACGGACCCTCTGATGTGATATTAGCAGTTGGACGGATGTCGGCAGCAACTACGTTTTGACAACCATAAATCTTTCTTAAATGTGAAGTTAATTCAGAACCGATTTGACCTCCGGCGCCTACAATAAGAATTTTTCTCATTTCTTAATTCGTTAAAATAAATATATTAGACTCTACTTGAGTAATTTTTACAATGTTTTATCGCATAGTAAAAGAGAACAAAAACAAATATTTAGCTCTCTTTGATACAAGAAAAATGCAGTGCAAATATACTAATTTTTAACTATAAAAGTACTTCTAATAAAAAAAACAGATATAACATCTGTTTTTTTTGGCAAATTATAACCTTACAATTAGTCGTCACTTAAAAACCTTGCGATAAGTTGAA
>JAVVZN010000059.1:5498-7300 GCA_036650555.1 Rikenellaceae bacterium | reverse complement strand
ACTTTGCCATCTTTGTCTACGTATGTAGGAACATATTTATTCAGTTTTGGATCATAAACATTCTTTCCGTAAACTGCATCTTCAATGATGTAACCATCTTCACGAATATCTCCTGTTTTGTTTGGAACGTTGGTTCGCATTGCAGTTTCTGCCATGATACCAGAGTACATACCGTATTTATTTGATAAATAGTACATGTGTCCCCCCATTTGCATATCAAACAAGATATTCACATCAAAGCCTTTCCATGTGAAGGTGTTTGAAAAACCTGCTGTGAAGTCAGGAGTCACTTTGCCTATTGCCTCATTTGATTTGGTTTTCAAATAACGTCCGTTAGTTCCTACCAACTTCTCGCCATTCTCGCCATAAAGATAGTTTTTACCATAGATCACTGGATATGATTCACCAACTACTGCTCCAGAGTAAACTGAGAAACCGTTTGAGCCTAATTGAAGGTATTCAATACCTGGCGCAATAGATTTAACTTCGTTTTTCAATGTAGCTATATTCAATTGCATGTCCCAACGGAATCCGCTTTTTGAGGCGATAGGAGTTGCATTGATTGTTAATTCAACGCCACTATTTTGAAGTTCTCCGGCATTTATATATCGGGAAGAGTAACCGGTTACTGATGATACAGAGGCAGGGATAATTTGGTCAATTGTTTTCTTTTGATAGTATGCAATATCAAAACCTAATCTACGGTTTAAAAACTGCGCTTCCAAACCGATTTCCCATGATTTTGTCTTCTCAGAGCGAAGGTCAGGATTGTTTAGAGTGCTTGATATTGAATACATAGGATTTGATCCAAATGGACTCTCTATTGTGTAGTAGTCTTGAAGATAATATGGATTTGTGTCGTTACCAACTTGAGCATACCCACCACGTATCTTAGCAAAATCTAACCATTTAAGATCTTTTAATCCACCTATTTGATTCAACATCAAACTTAAATTAACAGATGGATAGAAGTATGAACGGTTTGCTGTTGGGAGTGTGCTTGACCAGTCGTTACGAGCTGTCAAATCTAAATAAATAAGTTGATTATAGTCTAACGTTAGATTGGCATAGATGGCATTGATACGTTGCCATGTCTTCTTGTCGTATGAGGTTGCTTTGTTCATTGAGTTGGTTAAGTTGTAGATGCCCGGAACAGATAGACCACCAACTGTTTCGCCCCCCGAATAAGCATATTTACGATCGTTTGAAGTTGCCCCTAACATTGCGCTTAAACCAAATTTGTCGTTTGCAAAACGTTTGTTGTATGTAGCAAATAGGTCCATGTTGGTTTCAACACTTGTTCTATTCACCAAATTGTATGAAGATAGGAGTGCAGAACCTTCTGCCATACGTTCTTCAATTTTGTACATCCAAGCATCAACGCCAATACGACCTGTGATTTTCAATCCGTCGATAACGTTGATATTGATGCCTGCATTGCCATAGAAACGGTCGCGGTTGTCGTTTTCGTAGTTCTCATTTAGAGTCCAGTATGGGTTGTCGGCAAATGCTGGTGTAGCATTATTCCATGATGTTCTATTCCATGTTCTTTGTGTTCCATTAGGGTTTTTGTATGCGCGAAGTTGATCGTAATCAAGTTCGGTATGTACCCACTGGAACATTGTTTTAGATGGGTTTTTATCGCCATAACCAACCTCTTGACGACCTTTGGCTTTTGTGTTTACGTAGTTTGCTGTCACCCATGAATCAAGATATTTGTTCATTTTGGCAGTTCCACTGAAAGAAATGCTATTACGTTTCAGATGAGAGTTGTCTGTTGTTCCTGTTTGGTTAAGATTTGA
>JAVVZN010000059.1:0-5488 GCA_036650555.1 Rikenellaceae bacterium | reverse complement strand
TCGCCTGAACCTGCAATCTGCACGTTGTTTGTGTAGCCTATACCTGTTTTGTAGTATGATTTATAATCATGCTCTGGGTATGTCCATGGTTTTTCAACCATATAGTTTGCAGTGTCCCATTTGTCAAAAGAGTTCCATGTTAGATACTTTACGTTCTCATCATATTTTTGACCCCACGACTCATCAACTGCCATATTAGGGTAGTTGTAGTTTTTACCATTTACTGTGATTGTAGATAGTGGACCAGAACCACCACCATATAGTTTTTGATATTCTGGCATTATGCCAACTTTATCAATAGTGACAGAAGAGTTTACTGAAACACCAAAAGTCTTTTTGCCTTGCTTAGCTTTTTTGGTTGTGATAAGAACCACACCGTTTGCGCCACGTGAACCGTAGATAGCTGTGGCAGATGCTCCTTTTAGAACTGACATGCTTTCAATGTCGTCGGGGCTTATGTCGGATGCAAGGTTACCTTGATTGTAGCCACTACCTGTGCCAGAACCAGTTGAATAGTCGTTGTTTGAGATTGGCACGCCATCTACAACAAAAAGTGGTTGGTTGTTGCCAAAAAGCGAGGTGTTACCACGAACATTAATTTTGGCACCACCACCAAGTTGTCCTGATGAGGCTGTGATTTGTACACCGGCAACACGACCAGATAGAGAGCTTACAACATTACCTGTACGAACCTTTGTTAGTTCTTCTCCTTCAACTTGTTGAACTGAATATCCAAGAGCCTTTTTCGCGCGTGTCAAGCCTAGACCTGTTACAACAACTTCATCTACACTGATTGCGTCGGCTGTAAGTATAAAATCATGTTTCGTTGAATTGGCTGCAATATTGGCTGATGCGTTTTTGTAGCCCATAAATTGCACGGTGATTGTCACCTCACCATTTGCATTCTTAATAGTGTAGTTACCATTTTCATTGGTAACATCACCGTTTGATGTTCCAGCAATAACAACAGTAGCACCTACGATAGGAGTATTGTCGTCTGCTGATAGAACAGTACCGCTTATTTGTCGAGTTTGCGCTGTGGCATACATTGCCGACATTATAAAAGCAAGTACGAGCATTGATGTAAATTTTTTCATGCTTGTCTGTTTTTAAGGTTGAACAAAATATAAAATATATAACTTAGAGAGTTTTTTACTTGTTTGTATTGCTGCTTTCACCTGATCCTTAATCATTTTTATAATAAAGCACTACAAGGGAAAGATTTTGTAATATTAAGTAAAAAAAAATAAATACACAAATAGTTTTTTAGGACATTTATTGATGCGGTACTGTTTCTATTTACAGTAACGACTATTTGTGAGGTGTAAAGTTAATGAATGTAAGTAAAAATGCGGTTTATGGTGCTAAACAGTAAATTTAATGAAACTTATAAGATATAATAGTAATATGATTATTGTCATAAGTTGTGATCTATATGAGTGTTATTTGCTATATATTAGAATTAAATTTACTTTAATAGTTGTTATTTGATAGTTTGTGGATATTATCAACGTTTTTTTTTGATTTTTTTTGTAAAAAGTATAAAAAAAACATATAAGAGTAAAAAATATGTTTTTAAAACATAAAGTATTGCTGTTTAGACACAAATATTTTTTTAAAAATATTTGTTTTTTGGTGTTTTAACACTTTTTGTGCTCCTTTTTATGCTCCTTTTTAGTGAGCGTTGAGATCAGAATCTTTTAATCCTAAGAAATATAATATTCCGTCGATCCCAATTGTCGAAATTGATTGTCGTGCATTGGCTTTAACCTTTGGCTTAGCGTGGAATGCAATTCCTAATCCTGCTGTGCTCAACATTGGTAGGTCGTTTGCACCGTCGCCAACGGCAACAACCTGTGCAATATCTATTTTTTCTACTTGTGCCATCACTTTGAGTAGCTCTGCTTTGCGTTTGCCATCCACAACTTCGCCGAGGTGTTTGCCTGTGAGTGAGCCGTTTGCTATCTCTAGTTCATTTGCGTAGACATAATCAAAACCATATTTCTGCTGAAGGTAACGTCCGAAATAGGTGAATCCGCCCGATAGTATTGCTGTTTTAAATCCTACGCGTTTAAGAATGTTCATAAGCCGTTCTAGACCCTCTGTGATAGGTAGGTTTTCGGCTATCTCCTGCATTACAGAAACATTTAAACCTTTCAGCATCGCTATGCGTCGAATGAAACTCTCTTCAAAATCAATCTCTCCGCGCATTGCTGATTCTGTGATAGCTTTAACCTCAGCTCCAACGCCTGCACGTTCGGCAAGTTCATCAATCACCTCGGTTTCGATTAGAGTGGAGTCCATATCAAAACATATTAAGCGACGTGTACGGCGAAACATGTCGTCGAGTTGAAGAGATATATCAATGCCTAGCTGGTTTGAGAGCTCTAAAAAGTCGGATTGCATTTTTGTCTTATCTCTTGGGTTGCCTCTGACTGATAGCTCTATACATGATTTAGGTGCGCGTGATTGTGGGTCTAGGTGGATACGTCCGGTAAGTCGGCGGATGGCATCAATATTTAGCTCTTGATCTGACACTACTTGTGACACGGAGCTGATTTGACGAGCCGATATTTTTCTGCCTAGCAGCATTATGATATAGCGATTTTTGCCCTGCATCGACACCCATTTCTCATAGTCTTCTTCGCTGATTGGGGTGAAACGTATGTTGATGTCGAGTTCGTAGGCTTTGAATAGCAGATCTTTCATTATGTCGCCTGCCTTGTCGGAGGTGGTTTTGAAAAGTATGCCTAGAGCGAGCGACTGGTGTATGTTTGCTTGTCCAATGTCGAGAATAAAGGCATCGTAGGTTGCAAGAATGTTGGTTAAGGATGTTGTTACACCCATTCGGTCTTCACCTGATATATTGATTTGTATGATTTCTATTCGGTTTTTCATCTCTATAAGTTAAATATTCGGTATTCTTTGGGGTATAAGTTGTTGCATCGGGTTCCTATTCTTTTTATGTAGCCTATTGCTTGATTGTTGTAGCTTACTATGTTTATGCCTTGTTCGAATTTAGATGGGTCGATTACATTTTTTCTTAAATATTCTTGCGCAGTTTGTAGATCTACATCTATTTTGGGTAGCATGGTTTCGTTGCTATCTATAAACAGCGCTAATGGGTGGGCAGGTTTAAAATCATTTGCAAAAAATTTACCAATTTCTGTGCCAAAGGTAATAATATATAGGTTTTGTTTTATAATATTTAGTAAATTAATGTAATTTTCATTAAGACAATAGATTGTAGCATCGTGGTTGATGATGGAGTAGGAGCCGCTACAATTGATCCATCGCTTTGCCTCAGTGGTTTGAAGTTTGGAGGCTAGCTCCACGGTTTTGTTTTTTGATACGCTGATTGTTTTTGTGGGTTCTGTCTTTTGCATGGCGGTGATGAAAAATCCTTCGCCTTTTGTGCGGTGGGGCATGAATTTATAACATTCCACCTCAGCTGCTTGAGTTTTCATTACCGACCAATCATCGCATGGGTTTATAGAAAAGTTTTCCATGTTGTAGGTTTTGGCTATCCATTCCACCGTCTGTTCATCTTCGATGGTGTTGTAGGTGCATGTGGAGTAGATCAAAATGCCTCCTTCGCGTAGAGAGTTGTAGCCGCTTGCCACTATGCGTCGGCTTCTAGCAGCACATAGCCTCACGCTTTCTTCGCTCCATTCGCCTCTGGAGTCGGGTGTTTTTCTGAACATGCCCTCGCCAGAACATGGCGTGTCGATTAGAACAATATCGAATATGCCTTGCAGGGCTGTGAAACGTTCGGGATCGCTGCATGTCACTATCACGTTGCCGACACCCCATTTCTCTATGTTCTCTGCTAGCACCTTCGCTCTAGGTTTGATGGTTTCGTTCGACACCACCACCGAATCTTTTGTAAGCAGGGCACTCAGATGTGTGGATTTGCCGCCAGGGGCTGCACACAAATCAAGCACGGTGAGATCTCTGCCTAGGGTGGCGCATGCTTTTTCTATATATTGCTCCAAAAACATTGAGCTTGCCTCTTGTGGATAATAGACCCCTGCGTGAAACAATGGGTCGAGTGTGAATTTTGTTCGCTCGCGAAGGTAATACCCATTTTGGCACCAACCTACTCTTTCGGTTTGTGGGTAGGTTGTTGTTTTGTAGGGGTTGTAGCGCACCGAAACTGGCGGCTGTGTCTCAAGTGATGCAAAAAATAAGTTTGCATCTTCTGCTCCCAGGTATTCTATATTCCTTTCTATAAATTTTGTGGGAAGTGGTGGGGTGGTGGTGTTATTTGACATATGGTTTTAGTCGCTGGATTATATCGTCTACTATTTCAGGATTTATTATGAAGTCGTTGTTATCAACCTCTATGGTGATGACCTTGCCGTCGTATATCTTGTTTATCCATTGCTCATAGAGCATGTTAAGACGTTCTAAATATTCGGGTTGGATGCTCATCTCATAATCTCTGCCGCGTTTGTAGATCTGGCTTAGTAGTATGGGAACACTGGCTTTTAGGTAGATCACAACATCGGGTTTGGGCACTTTGTCGGCAAGTAGGTTGAAAATATTGATGTAGGTGTCGTAGTCGCGATGAGAAATAAGACCCATGTCGTTGAGGTTTGCAACAAACACATATGCCTCTTCATAGATGGTGCGATCTTGAATAATATCTTCTTTACATTCTACTATATCAAAAAGCTGTTGGATCTTCTTGCCTAAAAAACATATTTGCAGATTGAATGCCCATCTATTCATATCACGATAGAAGTCGTCAAGATATGGATTGTCGATCTGTTCAAAATATGGTTTGACGTTTAAACGTTCTGATAACATCTCAACAAGTGAGGTCTTTCCGCTGCCTATATTGCCTGATACTGCTATATACATGTTGTTGTTTTTATTAATTCAAGTAAGGGATCAATATATGTTCTGTTGTTGGATAGTCGTGGAATTTTGTTTTGTCCTCCCAATTTACCTCGGTTTTTCATCCATTGGTAGAAGGTGTTTTGGGGGGCTATATGGAGCAAAGGAGCGCCTAACGCACCACCTGTGCGTTTTACTAGGTAGTCGGAGTTTATGTCTTGTAGCGTTTTGTCGAGCACATCGGTAAATATAGCAACTGATGTTGGGGCGGTTTCAAACTCAAAGATCCATTCGTGTGCACCTTTATTTTTACCATCCATATATATAGGTGCAGCTGTGTAGTCGGTCACGTGGGCAGAGGTTGCTGTGCATGCTGCTTTTATGGCTTTGTCGGCATTGTCTATTATTATCTCTTCACCTGCAATATTAATGAAATGTTTGGTACGACCGGTAATTTTTATTCTATATGGCGATAGAGAGGTGAAGGTTATGGTGTCGCCTATCATATAACGCCATAAGCCTCCGCAGGTTGAGATAATTATTGCGTAGGATATTCCGCATTTGACATCTTCGAGTGGAATGGCATTTTGCGGATTGTGGAGCGAGGCTACATCTAAAAATTCATAATATATTTTGTAGTCGAGCA
>JAVVZN010000058.1:0-7332 GCA_036650555.1 Rikenellaceae bacterium | reverse complement strand
AAATATCGAATCCAACAAAATGAAATTCATCTGGGCTATGGTTTAGACATCATCCTTTATCCCACCATTTGGATCATCCAGCTGACTAGACGAGTCTTTTAAAATCCAAAATGAATGCAGACAAATTACTTGATCTGCCAACGCTCCCTTGAGCCAAATTCATCATCTCATAAGGATTGTTGTACACTTTTTTATCGAAATTACTTTGGTCGTATGTGTATTCAAACACAGCCTCTAATCCTTTTATGGGACGAACAGATGTTTTTGAATAGATACGTGGGTTCTCTGTTTGAAAACGAGCAGGGTCGTTTGCCATGATATTAGCATAAGGCGATTCCATCCAAATTTCAGGACCATCTAAATCTGTTGATTTAGGTATTTTACCAATAGGCTGAAAATCTGCTTGAAACGCACCGTAAATATCTTTATCAACATACGAACGATCATCTTTTGAATAACGAATATCTAAAGCTGTTGAAAGCCATTTTGTAATATCGGCATTCACATACGAACTCACATTTATACGACTATAACTATCTTTATTCGATACTAGTGGACCATCGTTATTCAAATAACCCAACGACACACGATATGTGATGCTCTCAGATCCACCAGTGGCTGAAACATTATGTGTTTGTTGGAAACCAAAATTATCGAACATAGAATCGGTTATCCCGCGATTTAATAGGTGATAATAAACGCTCTCACCTTTTGGAACAAACCTACCATCTTTGTAGTATGCGCCTGGATTCTCAGACATCAATGTTCCTGCATTGTTCTGACGAACATAGCCAAGCCATTTTTGTATATCTTGCCCCTGCGAATGATATTTTCCATCTATATCATAGTCTAATTGCGTATTTAAAAAATCTTCAACCGACAAATATTCGGGATTATTAGTAGATTTTGTAAATGCAAAATTGTCGTTATAGTTAATTTGCAATTTTGTAGACTTGTTTGCTTTTTTTGTTGTCACTAAGATCACACCGAAAGCAGCACGTGCACCATATATTGCAGTTGATGCAGCATCTTTAAGCACTGTTACAGATTGAATGTCTTCGGGATTAATCATATTTATGTCGGCTGGCACATTATCGACTAAGATAAGCGGACCACCTCCATTAATAGAGGTGTAGCCACGAATATTAAAAGACGTTGCAGTGCCCGGAACAGCACCACCTGTGATTGTCAAGCCTGGGATTACGCCAGTAAGCGCGGCACCCACTGTTGTCACTGGCCGACTTCCAAGAACCTCATCCATGTTCACCTGTGAAACAGCACCGGTTAAGTTAGCTTTTTTCTGAGTACCATAGCCAACAACCACCACTTCGTCCACTTTTACAGCGTCATCAACCAAAGTTACTAAATAGTGCCGGCCTGATTCAACTTTAAAAGTCTGAGTCACATAGCCTAGAAACGACACGTTGAACTCTTGTCCTACATTTGCCTTAAAAGAGAAATCACCTGTCACTTCAGTAATAGAACCTGTTGTTGTTCCTTTCACTAGTGCCGTTGCCCCAATTATAGGCGCGCCTTGCGAGTCTACCACTTTCCCTGTAACATTTACTTGTTGCGCAAAAAGATCAGCGCTCAAAGTAAAAAACGTTACAATTAACATTGTAAAGAATTTTTTCATACTAGTATTGTTTTATTAATGATTGGTAAAATATTTTTTCATTTGTTATTGACAAAAGTATGACATTACACTCTTTCGCATGGTGGGTTTTACAATCATTATAGGTTGTTTTTGCGTCAATATATAATTAAAACAAGCATTTATTGCCACATACACAACAAAATAGAATATTTATAAATAAATATGTAACTCATTCTGCAAATTAAATCACTTTGTATAATTTTGAAAACTCCTTATTTTTATATAAATTTACAACATAAGTTTATGCACAAAACTATATTCTCCCAAAACCATAATGAAGAGATTTTTATTAATAATACTCTTAGCCTTCACGTTAAGCCCATGTTATGCCTACATTGAAAAGAACCTTAAAATTCTTTCCATGGAGAGTGGCATGCCCGACAACACGATAAATCGAATATATCGTGACAAGAATGGTTTCATGTGGTTTGCCACAAAAAAAGGTATTTCACGATACGATGGATCAAATTTCAAAAATTTTGCTCTCCCTATAAAAGACCAACTAGTCAAAAATATATTCGGATCTACCGAAAATTACATATGGACATGGGGAAATGGCCACCTAAACTGTTTGAATACGGAGAGTTAGAAATTCATGGAGATTGAGTTTCCAAACAAAGAAATAATAGATAAAAACAAAATTTACACATCAAAAGTTTTCAACGACTCTATTGTTTGGCTCATAACCCGAAAATCTGTTTTCAAAACATTAGTCACTACGCGTAGCGATCATTGTAAAAGATCGCTAAGCGTTATGTCAAAACAATTAGATATTGTTGATAAGAACGAGACTATAACAGCAACAGATGTAGATAAAGATGGTAATTTATATCTTTCGACAACATTAAACAGAATATTCATAATAGATATTGAGAATAAAACCATTAAAAAATTCAAATTAGATTTAAGAAAATCTTTAACCCATTCCAGTTCAAGCATCCTACATATAAACGTGATTGGTAACTCTGTGTGGTTGGACACATCAGGGCAAGGAGTAGCACGCTTTTTCATCGACACAAAAGTTGTTCAGCAATTCGACGACTACCCCAATACGAAACTACAAATTCCGCACAGCAATGTGTTTCAAACAGCAAAGATCAACAACAACCAATATATATTTGTGACATGGAATGGTTACAACGTCATAACCTACGACAAGACCGATAGGATTCCACTCTCCATGAAAAACTATTCAAACTCATATTCCGACACACACCGTAGTGTGGAATGCCGAATAGGTTCAGTGTATGTAGACCAAGATAAGGTTCTATGGTTAGGAACATTTGGCAGTGGAGTTCTTGTTTCAAATCTCAACCTCCAATTCTACAAACAATATCATCAAGATGCAACCAATGAGGTAGGGTCAATGGCATTTGACAAAGATCAACATCTTTGGATCTCAACATATCATAAAGGGGTCTTTCGTTCTAAAAAGCCATTTAATATTGATTCGCCACTCGAATTTTACCTTATTAAAAATAATATATTTAATGGCGTGAATGAAGACCTACCATTTATCACATGCGACAATCAAGGACGTATATGGGGAGGAACAGCAAAAGATGACATTATATTGTATGGAGAAAATGGCATAGAAAAAAAGATTAACATAAAGAATATAGGATCTATCAGACATATGTATTTCGATAAATCAGACAACCTTTGGATCTGCACATCCAAAGGGTTATTTTATCTAGACAACATTTTCTCAGGTGAGGCTCAACAAATACGAGGCACTGAAAAGATAATTACAAACAGCATAACCGAAGATCAAGCTGGTTGTCTATGGATTTCGTCAGTGAAAGGAGTGCTGAAATATAATCCTAAGACAAAAGACATGATCCAATACATAGATAATTTAAACGTTAATTCAATCTTAACAACAAGAGATGAAATTTATATTGGCACTGACATTGGACTACTAGCGATAGGAGCAAAAGGCGACAGCACACTACTAACCACCAAAGACGGATTGTGTGGCGACGACATTACCACAATCACAGAGGGCTGTAACGGAGAGATATGGATTAGTAACGACTCTGGAATATCCAGATATTCTATTGCCGACAAAACATTTCACAACTACTACATACAAAGCAGCAACTGCTCAACGGCACGATCAGAAGATGGAACGCTGTTTTTTGGAAACAACAAAAGCATAACATATTTTAATCCTTCTGAATTATCAGATTTTTATCATCACATCAGTGGTAGAAAGATAACAATTACCGAACTTAAAATTGCAGGGGAGATTGTCAGCGTTGGCGATACTATCAATGGCAATGTCATATTAGATAAACCTTTAGAACACACCGATAAGATAGTATTAAACTACAAAAACAACAATTTTTCGTTATGTGTCAGCAACCTACTATTCAACTCTGTGCATCAGCGTTGTATGTACAGAATGCTACCCATACAGCCAAATTGGACGGTCATAAACAGTTCTGAATCTATATCATACATGGCTCTTCCCGAAGGAACATACACATTCCATGTGAAAGACTACTCCAAAGGCAACAACAAAACCCCAGTCACAGAACTTAAGATACGAATCAAATCACATTGGATGTTTAGTTTGCCCACAAAAATTATAAGTGCGTTACTGTTGGGTATATTTGTATTTATGATATTTGTCAGAACACGAGTTAGATATAAACGACAGTTATATCTATCACAACTAAATTCTGAATTAAAATCTCAACGCGTAAAACTAGATAGAGAGAGAAAAATAAATAGAGAGAGGATAAATTTCTTCACCTACGCCTCTCATGAACTACGCACTCCACTCACACTTATCATCTCGCCCATACAAGAGTTGTTATCCGACAAAAAGCTGATGACGCATGCCAAAGATAAGTTGCTCACCATTGAACAAAATGCTCAGTCACTATTAAATATCACCGACAAACTGCTAGACTTTCAGCAGATTGATGCCAAAATAACAAAACTAAACATATCAAAAATCGACATATTAGAGTTACTGAAAACAATAATATCGAATTTCCACTCTCTGTGCACTGAGAACAATATTGAAACCACACTAACCACCACCACTGATGTGCCACAATTATGGTTGTATGCTGATAGACAGAAAATAGAATCTGCTATAAGTAACTTAATATCCAACAGCATAAAATACCGTAGCCTTACCGAACCAAAAATTGAGATTTCGGTAGGCGTATCAAATATAGACAACATAGATTTCATTACAGTATTGATCAAAGACAATGGTCAAGGCATATCAGACAAGGCGCAGAAAACTATCTTTGAATCATTCTCAACCGACAACAACAAACCGCTCTTATCAACAAAGATTGGGATTGGGCTTTATATTGTACGCAGCATTATTGAGCTTCATCACGGCACAATATCGCTAGTGAGCGACATAGACAAAGGCACCACCTTCTCTGTACAAATACCGCAAGACTATAAATATTTTGATAACGACAAATCGCTATCAAATCTGCCAAACGAAACAATCAAAAAGGTAGACATCAAAGAGAAGAAGACGATCTTGATAGTGGAAGACAACGCTGATATATTAGACTACATAAATTCACTTTTTTGCAACACCTACAATGTGCTAACCTCAAACAATGGTGAAGATGGATTGGCCATTGCCAAAGACAAACTTCCCGATATTATATTGCAAGATGTGATGCTGCCAGGGATTAGTGGCATTGAATGTTGCTCGCAACTAATCCATAACTCTGAGACATCACATATTCCAATAATCTTATTATCAGCTAAAGCCGACGAGCTATCAATCATGGAGGGATCAATGGCTGGCGCAGCCGACTACATTATCAAACCATTCAATCCACAAATATTAAAAGCCAAAGTGTCGTCACTAATCAACTCAAGACAGATGCTAAAACAGATATATGCAAAGACATTAATGTTAAACGGAGAGAGTGTACATAAGGTATTTGAGAATAATTTCATGCAACAACTCATCAATATTACAGAACAAAATTTGACAAACCCTGAGTTTAGCGTTGAGCTGCTAGCTGAAAAGCTAAACATAAGCACATCTACTCTTAGACGCAACATAAAATCATATTCCGACCTACCAGTAAACAACATAATAAGAGATGTTCGCCTTACAAAAGCTGCATCGCTCATTATGACACAGAAATATCGTGTGGTTGAAATAGCAGAAATGGTTGGCTACAACGATATATCAAGTTTCAGAGTTCAGTTCACTAAGAAATTTGGAATATCACCATCAAAATTTCATAACACATAAATAATTGCCTATTTGCATAGAAGGTGTTTTGATTTGTTATCGAAGTTATTTTAGAGCTATTTTTGTCCTAGTTTTTGTTCTGCAAATCCGATTTTAGCGAGCTAAATGAGGATTTACAGAGCGAAAACTAGGGCGAAAAGAGCCGAAAAGAACAAAATTAATAAATCAAAACAGCTTCTAGTATAAAACAAAAAATAACACAATGGACACAACTACTAAATCAACACGTCTTCAATCTCTCGATGCGTTAAGAGGTTTCGATATGTTCTTCATTATGGGTGGAGAATTAATTTTTCTTGCCCTTGCACAACTTTTTCCATGTGCTTTCTTTGAATCCATAGCACACCAAATGCACCATGTGGAGTGGCACGGATTTGCATTTATGGATATGGTATTCCCTCTGTTTCTGTTTATAGCCGGGATCTCATTTCCGTTTTCTCTCGGCAAAAAACGCGAATGTGGATTCTCCTCACGCCAGATTTATCTTAATATCGTGCGTCGTGGCATAACACTCATTGCCTTAGGTGTGATTTACAATGGTCTTCTGCAATTTGATTTTGAGAACATGCGCTATGCAAGCGTTCTTGGCAGAATAGGTTTGGGATGGATGATTGCAGCTCTGATATTTATAAACACCAAATTTATCACAAGGGTGATTATTTTTGTTTCATTATTAATTGGTTATTGGCTTATCGTAGGATTTATAGCTGCACCCGATGTTGCCGCTGCCGATCCATTATCAATGGAGGGATGGTTTGGCGGATATATAGATCGACTTGCACTACCCGGACAACTCTACAAAACAGTACACGACCCAGAAGGTCTATTCAGCACTATCACTGCGGTGTGCACGGCAATGTTAGGCATGTTTACCGGAGAGTTTATTAAACTTGAAAGCAACAAATTCACTCCTCGAAAGAAAGTTCTTACTCTACTTGGCATAGGTGCAGCGTTTGTTGTGATAGGTTTACTATGGGATATAATTTTCCCTATTAACAAAAATATGTGGACAAGTTCGTTTGTAGTTTTTGTTGGCGGTCTATCAATGCTTCTATTTGCAATGTTCTACTACGTTATAGATGTGTGCAACTATCGCAAATGGACGCTTTTTTTCACAGTCATCGGCATGAACTCAATCACTATATATATAGGTCAGAGAATTATTGATTTCGACACCTCTACAAACTTTCTTTTTGGCGGAATAATTAATCACGTTCCTCAGCAAGCCCAACCACTTATAGTGAGCTTAGGCTACACAGCTTGTTGTTGGATATTTCTTTATATCTTATATCGAAAGAAAATGTTTTTAAAAGTATGATAGGTGTATAAACTAAATAGTCGTCCCTTAAAAACCTATAAACAGTCTATTATTCAATAAATTAACTCTCAAAATAGTTGAAAATACCTGCAAGATAAGTTGAAA
>JAVVZN010000057.1:2331-7458 GCA_036650555.1 Rikenellaceae bacterium | reverse complement strand
GCCACAACTTTTGACACTCTAATATCCATCTTAGCAAAATCTTCGAACTGTATCTCATCTTTTTGCGGAGCAGCCACAAACTCTTTAGCACGATTGGTAAGTTTGGTATCTTCAAGTTTTTTCAATTGAGCATCTATCTCAGCATCTTCGATCTTCTCGAAAAGCAACTCAGCTTTACCCAACACATGACCACTCTCTAAAATATCGCTGCACCCAAGCTTGTCCCACCCTAGTGGCGCAACATTGAGCATTTTCAACATTTTATCAGAAGTAAAAGGCATAAACGGTTCGATGGCAATAGCAACATTTGCTGTGATCTGCAACGCAATATTAAGAATAGTTTTAACGCGTTGCTCGTCGGTTTTAATCACTTTCCATGGTTCGGTATCAGCAAGGTATTTGTTTCCTATACGTGCCACATTCATCGCCTCTTTCAACGCCTCACGAAATTTGTAAGTTTCAATATTTGTTTCGATTGCCAACTTACTTTCATTCATCTCAGCCAAACATTTTGTGTCGAACTCTGTGAGCTCTCCTCTCTCTGGTACTTTCCCATCGAAATATTTTCCAGTGAGAACTAACGCACGGTTTACAAAGTTTCCTAAGATAGCAACCAACTCATTGTTGTTACGAGCTTGAAAGTCTTTCCATGTGAAGTCATTATCTTTAGTTTCAGGCGCATTAGCACACAGTGCATAACGCAACACATCTTGCTTTCCTTTGAAATCATTTAAATATTCGTGCAACCATACAGCCCAATTACGAGAAGTTGAAATTTTATCGCCTTCAAGATTCAAGAACTCATTTGCAGGCACATTTTCTGGCAGAATATATTCGCCATGCGCTTTTAGCATTGCTGGAAACACAATGCAGTGAAACACAATATTGTCTTTACCTATGAAATGTACAAGTTTTGTATCTTCGTCTTTCCAATATTTTTCCCAGTCGGCTGTAAGCTCTTTAGTGGCAGAGATATAGCCAATAGGGGCATCAAACCAAACATAGAGCACTTTGCCTTCGGCTCCAGCAACAGGGACTGGTATTCCCCAATCCAAATCTCGACTCACCGCACGAGGCTGAAGTCCTAGATCTAACCAGCTTTTACATTGACCATAAACATTTGGCTTCCATTCTTTATGATCTTCTAAAATCCATTGACGTAAGAATGATTCATAGCGATCCAGTGGCAAGAACCAATGTTTTGTCTGACGCATCTGCGGCACACTTCCCGATATTGCCGATTTTGGATTAATAAGATCTGTTGCAGATAGAGTTGTTCCGCAGCTCTCACATTGATCACCATAAGCACGCTCATTATGACAATGTGGACATTCGCCAGTGATATATCTGTCGGCTAAGAACTGACCCACCTCAGCATCATAGTATTGCATTGTGGTTTGTTCGATGAAATCACCTGCATCATACATCTTTTTGAAAAAATCAGATGCAGTTTTATGGTGCATATCAGATGTTGTACGCGAATATATATCGAATGAAATACCAAACTCGCTAAATGAATTTTTGATTATTTCATGGTATTTATCCACAACATCTTGAGGCGACACACCCTCTTGTCGCGCTTTTATTGTGATTGGCACACCATGCTCATCAGATCCACAGATCCATAAAACATCTTTACCTTTTAATCTTAAATAACGTACATAAATATCAGAAGGAATATATACTCCTGCTAAGTGACCTATATGTACAGGTCCGTTTGCGTAAGGCAATGCCGATGTTACTAAATATCGTTTAAAATTTTTCATATATTATTATGTTAAGCACTCTATGCTTTTTATTATTTCATTCTTAGAAGCTACCATGACGGAAAGAAAAATTTTGGTATATACTCTATACTATAACTTCCGTCGTTTTTAAAAATCACTATCACAAGATCAAAAAAAATCTCATCTATCCCAGATATATTGAATGTTGAGAGATATAGCGATGCTCCTTTAGTTAAGTTTTGTAGTTTTCTATCAGTTAGAGAATTTGTTACGCTCTCTTCACTACTTTCCATTCGACTTTTCACCTCAACGATTCGGAGGGTATTGCCTTCAATAGCAATTATATCGAGTTCTTTGCTTTGTTTTCGCCAGTTACGCTCAATGATCGACATTTTCAACTCCGTAATCAAATAATCGGAGGCTATCTGTTCGCCAACACTACCGATATTTTGATTGTGAGATGTTTGCATTATAAATCTAGTAAAAAATTAATGTTATCGTTGGCACTATATTCTTTTGTAGTTTCACCAAATTTAAATATTCTTAGCTGACGCTCTCCTATAAGTTTTATCACCTTGCCATCTACCAAAAACATACATCCTTCACGAAGACCTGCCACGGTCATGGTTTTGTTTGCAGCAATGTATTCTAAAATGCGTTGCTCACGTGTTTCGCCTGCATGACCATCGGGGTGAGCATCTGTGTAGTGAGGATTTATTTGAAAAGGTATGAGGTTCAATGTTTTAAACGATTGAGGCTCCACTATTGGCATATCGTTTGTGGTGCATAAGGTTGGGCATGTCACATTACTACCTGCACTCCAACCTATATAAGGCACTGAGCAGCGCACTCTTTCTGCAATCAACTCCATCAATCCATCTTTCTGCATCATATCAACAAGTTGGAATGTGTTTCCTCCTCCAACAACAATAGCCTCTGCCGATTTAATAAATTCTATTTTATCAGTAACGTTGTGCACCGATTCTACTTCGATACCAATCTGCGAGAAGCGCTCGCGCACCTTTTCTAAATAGGCATCAAAACTAAAAGTCACAGCAGCATAAGGAACAAAAGCAACTCGTTTGACTTTTTTCTGTTCCAAAAATTTCTTTATTTGCATTTTAGGATACTCCAAATAGGCCTCGCCTGCATTTGTAGAATTACTGATAAGTAGTAGTTGCATAGATAAATAATAAGATGTTATAAATATAATAGCGCAAAGATAATAATTTTAAAATGGAACTTATAAACTGTCACCACAAAATTTCAATATTTTACTCTATTATCATATACAATATTAATGCTATTATACGTATTGTTTTTTTGCTAATTAATAATTTTATACCTTTGCAGCGTGGAAATAGAACCTATCATTATTTCCGTAACTTAGAACATTTTAAAATGAAGATAGTTAAAACAGTTGCAGATCTGCGCAACGCTATAAACACTGCGAAAGCAGATGGAACAATTGGGTTTGTTCCAACCATGGGAGCACTACACAATGGACATATATCACTAGTAAAACGGTGCCGGAAAGAAAACGACACAGTAGTAGTCAGTGTTTTTGTCAATCCCACTCAATTCAATGATAAAAACGATCTAAAAAACTATCCAAGAACAGAAGAGGCAGATGCCAAACTGCTTTCAGATGCTGGATGCGACATATTATTCTTGCCAACAGTAGAAGAGATGTATCCTGAAGAAGATACACGTCGTTTTGTGTTCGGCGAGTTAGAACAAGTCATGGAAGGACCTCTACGCCCAGGACATTTCAATGGGGTGGCACAAGTGGTTAGCAAGTTATTCAACTTTGTGAGCCCAACAAACGCCTATTTCGGAGAGAAAGATTTTCAACAGCTAGCAATAATTCGCAAGATGGTTGAAGATATGAAATACAACATCAACATCGTTGGATGCGAAATTTTCCGCGCTCCAAACGGCTTAGCATTAAGTTCGCGTAACGCTCTACTCTCTAAAGAACAACTCGAAACCGCACCTATCATCCACATGACAATCAGCGAGGCAACAAAATTAGCAAAAATTGCAGATGTAGAACATGTGAAAAATTGGGTTAAAGAGCAGATAGAAAGCTGTAAAGGAATGAAAGTTGATTATTTTGAGATAGTAAACGCGAAAACACTTCAACCAATAGATTCTTTCAACGACGCATGCCAGAAGAGAGGTTGCATTGCAGTAAAAGTTGGCGACATACGATTAATAGATAACATAGCGTTTTTAATAAAATAGTGATGTATATTGAAGTTTTAAAATCGAAGATACACAGAGTTAAAATCACACAAGCAGATCTTAACTATGTTGGTAGCATAACGATAGATGAAGATCTACTCGACGCAGCAAATATGATTGCTGGCGAAAAAGTGGCAATTGTAAACAACAATAATGGTGAAAGATTTGAAACCTATATCATTAAAGGTGAGAGAGGTAGCGGTAAAATATGTGTCAATGGAGCTGCTGCACGAAAAGTTGCAGTTGGCGATATTGTGATTATCATATCATACGCTCACATGGAATTTAATGAGGCAAAAGAGTTTAAACCTTGGGTCGTATTTCCTGATTCCGACACAAACAAGCTTGTTAGATAATCATTTCACACCCTAAACAGCACCTTCAAACCGTTATGAGAAATATATTACATAAATTTCGAAGAAGAATAGAAGAAGATATTATTTTTAGAAATATCGTTTTGGCAATTTCGGTTGTTCTGATCGTTATCATTCTACTATATATATCTTTAGGTATGTTCACTCGTCACGGACAACGTAATGTTGTGCCAGATTTTAACGGCATGACAATAGAAGAGGCAATGATGGAGTCTGAAAAGTTAGGGCTACAATTTGAGATCACCGACTCACTTTTTGTGGCATCAAAACCCAAAGAAGCAATACTAGAACAATATCCTAAACCTGGCAACTTTGTAAAGAGAGGTCGTCGAATATTCGTAACCACAAATTCGTTTACCCCTAAAACAGTGCCAATGCCTTATGTGTCGGGTTTCTCTCTACGCCAGGCAAAGAACAAAATTATTGGCAGCGGATTTGTTATCGACAAAATAATTTATCGTGAAGATCTTGCCACCTACAATGTTTTACAACAACTATACAAAGGCAAAGAGATAACCACCCATCAAAATATAATGGGCGAGATAGGCAGTGGGGTGACTTTAGTTGTTGGACTAAACCCCGTTGATCCTGAGCCAATCATTCCAAACCTTATTGGACTAACCACCAATGAAGCTAAAAATAGATTATGGGAGGCAGGATTCAACATAGGCAATATTGAGTACGACAACGACATTGACGACGACAATCGTGCACAAGCAAAAATATACAATCAAAATCCGCATATTACTGCGGATTTTTTATTTTTGTCTTATATGAAA
>JAVVZN010000057.1:0-2321 GCA_036650555.1 Rikenellaceae bacterium | reverse complement strand
CAGGTCAGTGTCGATGAGTCTAACCACTAACACTAAGAAAGTAGACGACTCACACGCTCAGACATTAAAAGATATTCTCCAATACAAAGAAAAAACATCTGCCGTTGATAGTCTTGTCAAAGAGATGGAACAGGAGATGAGAAATGAAGGTACACAACAATAATATGGCAGATTTTGAAGATGATGATCTCATCACCTCCGACACCGATGAGTCCACAGATGATGAGATGTACGAACATTTTGCCATTGTCGTAGACAAAGGGCAATCATTGATGCGTATAGATAAATTTCTAACCACACGTCTTGAAAACACAGCACGAAACCGAATACAGAATGCAGCCGACTCAAATAGTATTTTAGTTAATGGCAAAGCTGTAAAATCAAGTTATAGAGTAAAACCACTCGACAAAATTTCGATAGTGATGCCATATCCACTGCGCACCATTGAGATTATTCCTCAAAATATTCCGCTTAATATTGTATATGAAGATCCGTATCTGATAGTTGTAAACAAAGAGGCAGGCATGGTGGTTCATCCAGGTCATGGCAACTACGACGGCACTCTTGTCAATGCCCTCACATATCATCTGAAAGATTCTCCTATGCTATCTGATAGCGACATGCGCGCTGGGTTAGTGCATCGTATCGACAAGAACACATCTGGACTACTAGTAGTGGCAAAAGATCAATACACTCATGCTGCACTAGCCAAACAATTCTTCGACCATACAATAGATCGCAAATATATAGCACTAGTTTGGGGCACATTCACTGAAAACGAAGGCACAATCATAGGCAACCTTGCACGTAGCACAAAAGATCGCTTACGCATGGCAGTATTTTCTGATCCACTCATCGGCAAACATGCAGTGACTCATTATAAAGTGTTGGAAAGATTTGATTATGTCACTCTAGTAGAGTGTAAGTTAGAAACAGGACGCACCCATCAAATACGTGTACACATGGAGCACGAGGGGCATCCTTTGTTTGGTGACGAACGCTATGGTGGCGATAAAATAATCAAAGGCACCACATTCTCAAAATATCGTCAATTTGTGGAGAACTGTTTTAAGATCATGCCACGTCAAGCATTGCATGCCAAAAGCCTTGGATTCATCCATCCCATAACTAAAGAACATATGATTTTTGAATCGGAATTAACAGCCGATTTTACAGAAGTGATCGAACGCTGGAGAACATACGTAAAACATTAAGAAATATTGCTGTCAGGTAAAAATTTCAAATATAGTACGTAATAGTGTGATTTACATTTATTTATAGCACATTTACGTACTATGGGACTTTGAAATTTTTACCAGACACCTATAAAATTTATGACTTTTCTGGATGGTTACGCAAAGCATATTTAGTTAGGTAGTACCCACCAACACCTGCAATAAACGATCCTGCAAGCACTCCAAATTTAGCTTGATTTAATAAGTCTACCCCAGCTGCTGTGTCGGTTGGGTAGGATAGGTTTGCTATGAAAATAGAAACAGTGAATCCAATACCTCCAAGCAGTGCCACCCCGGCAATAGCCCAGAAATTAACACCGGTTGGCATACTCACCAATTTAGTTTTTATAGAGAGATACGAGAATGAGAATATCCCAACAAATTTACCTATAAGTAGACCAGCAAGCACAGGCAATGCAGCACCTGATAATCCTTTAGAGATCTCTATCTGCGAGAAATCTATTCCGGCATTTGCAAATGCGAAAAGCGGAATGATAAAGTAGACAACCAGTGGGTGTAATATGTCTTCTAAGCGCTGTAATGGACTGACTACGTTGTCGGACGCCGACTCAACACTCTTCAGCAGATCAATCTGATCTTTCGATAAGATAACAACTCCGCCACGCACATGCTCCAACTTAGTAGGGAACTGTGATATATTTTCTTTAATGCGATTAATGTATTTTTGAGTATCAAGTTTTGGATGTGCCGGCACGCAAAACGCCACAAGCACCCCAGCAATAGTTGGATGGATTCCAGAGTTAAGGAATAGGAACCATATCACCAAACCTATCACAATATAAAATGCTCTACTATGAATACCTTTTTGTGCACCTATAATAAGTATGGCAAACAGAACAAGCGAATAAAGCAGATATTCCACAGCCAGATGTCCTGAATAAAACAGAGCAATGACGGTGATTCCACCTATGTCGTCTACAACGGCAAGCGCCGTTAGGAATATCTTCAAACTGATAGGGACACGCGTACCAAGCAAACCCAAAACACCAAGGGAGAAAGCTATATCGGTTGCCATAGGAATTGCAGCACCACGAGCCACTGTGTCGCTATCTGAAAACAAAAGGA
>JAVVZN010000056.1:0-7474 GCA_036650555.1 Rikenellaceae bacterium | reverse complement strand
AAACACAACGCTTTGGGCGGAAAATGTCCGAAACAATGTTTTTTGATATATACAAACGACTATTGGGATTTTATTGTAGCACCCCTAAGCAGCGTTACTGCGAATTGATACAACGCTGCCCAAACTTGAAAGAGAAAATATCACTTCGGGAGATTGCCTCTTTTTTGGGTGTAACCCCCGAAACAGTTAGCCATATCAGAAAGAAATTGAGGTCAGAGTAAAAATACTCTTAAATATCTCAAATACTGGTGCGTAAATGAAAAGTCTTGAATTGCTTCAAGGCTTTTTTATTTTGTGTCCCGTACCTTTGTCTTTGTAAATCCAAATATTTTGCCATCAGTCGGGAGTTATGCCCGACTTAGTTGTAGTATAGGTAAAAGCAGCGAATATGAAACGAAAGATACTTTTAATAACGTCGTGTGCATTGCTTACGGTTCAAGCAATGGCACAAAGTGAGAATGAAAAAGAAGTTCTCACAAAAGAGAAAAAGCAAACCACAATAAACCAAGAACTCATCAATAATCCAATTCAGCCAATTGGTATTGACGCGAAAATGATGTTGCCGGATTATAAAGATCCGAAAACATCTTTTGACACGACTGCCAATAGCGTAAGGCTCAAATTACCACCTCAATACTATGGTAATAGTGCCATCATCCCATATAGCAAGAGGGTGTTTTTCTATTTAGAGGGGCAGCAGAAACAATTTCTTAATCTTGCAAGCTATAATCTTGCTTATATGGCTTTAGGGTGGCGATTCAACAGCAAGTTAAATGTAACAGGTGGTTTACTCGCAATCAAACAGCTCTCAAACCATCTTCCATACGGCATTGACCGTTCGGGAGTTCGGTTCAATCTCAACTACACCATAACAAATCAACTCGATTTTAATATGTGGGGGCAGCACATTACTGGTAGCTCCATTAATTCCCCTACTGATAACTTACTGCCACAAACTGAAACTGGGGCTTCAATGGTTTTGAATCTTGGTGGTGGCTCACAGTTTGGTGTCGGTGCGGAGTATCAACGAGATGAAAAGAAAGAGAAATGGCAGTATAACGCAGGTGGTAAGCTAAAATTAAATTTCTAAGCTATGGCAAATTATACATCTAAACTCATTACACAACATTTCAGCAGACGGCATAAGGCTGACAGAGGTGTATATGCTCCGCTTATCATAGCTCAAAATCTGTGAAATGTGTGCCGTTTCCGTGGAAAGTAATCTTAAGGCACTTTTTCAGCGACGATTAGATAGTGCATGCCATTGACAACCAGCACCTAAGAGATAAACAGCACATCAATGGCATCTTTTAACTAATGCTGTCATTTGCATTTGTCATTTATTATTTGTAAAATTGTGTCATAATGACTTTCGGTTAGGTTGGTTGGATAATTTCTCATGTAGTTTTGCGACTTTGCAGTCACAAAGATACAAAATTAATTTTATCATATCAACTGATTTCCAGTATCTTATATCTAATATTTTTAAAACAGACTTTCTGTCTATTAGTTTAAAAATAAATAAATAAAACAATGGATACCATTAAACCTTGGAGAACAATTTCAATTTTTGTCAGTAGTACATTTTCTGACATGCAAGCAGAGCGTGATTATATTAGAAAATATTCAATACCTCTTTTGGAAGAGTATTTCAACCCTAAACATGTATCTATTAAATTTATAGATTTAAGATGGGGTGTAAATACTCGCGATGGCAATATTGAAGATAGGGATGCTGAGATATTAAGAGTGTGTTTTAACGAGATTCAACGGTGTCGTCCATTTTTCCTCGGTTTGATTGGTGACAGATATGGAACAATAGCACCAAACAAATTAATTAATAATGAAGTACTCAAATTATCATCAAAAGAACAAACTTTATTGTCATATAGTGAACCTAAAAGTATTACTGAATTAGAAATACTTTTAGGAGCTTTAGGGTGCAAAGAATATTTATCTCGAAGTATATTTTTCTTTAGACAAGCTGACTATTCATCCTTATCAAGCGAGCAAATTAAACTTTATGTTGAAAGCGACGAAACCTATAAAACTAAAATATCATTACTACGTCAAAACATTTACAACTCCTTATCTAATGAAGGATTAAACAAAAATTTAGTTAAATACAGTGTCTCAAAATGGGATTCAACACTTAATCAATTTGATGATTTGGATGAGTTTGGCAATAAACTATATGCTCATCTTAAGGCTGAAATCGAAGAAGAACTATCTTTAGCTGAGGAGAAAGATTGTAATCACTGGTATAATGAAGAGCGACAACACGTTGAAGAATTTATCCAACGGCAAACAGAATATTTTGTTGGAAGAAAAGAACTAATCTCCTCAATTCAAAATATGGTAAAAGAGTCTCCAAATACAATATTCTTTACTGGAGATTCAGGATATGGTAAAAGTGCAATTATGTGTATGCTGTATAAATTATTTTTAAATTCATCAAATGAAGATAATATTATACTATTTCACTCTGCTGGTATCTCAAATAAATCAATGTATATTGAAAATATGATACAGTTATTTAGCTACCAAATTGCTCTACATATAAACGAACGCTACGAAGAAGTAAGCAATAGCTCCAATAGTAACGACAGAAATACGATAGGAAACTCTTACAAAGCAAAAATAGTTGATCAATTTAAACTCTTTGCAAATAAAGCGACAGCTATGAATAAGAAAATAGTTGTTTTAATAGACGCATATGATAGGTTTGCTACGTCAGACAATTTAACTTATTTGTCATTTCTACCAGAAAATATCTCAACAGTCATATCTACATTACCAAATTATTTGCCAAAACTACAAATGTACCATCCTAATGCAACTACAATAAACATAGACTACTTCACCCACAACGAAGCATTACAGTATATTGAATTGCGTTCTACGCGAGATCATAAGAATATACACGCAAAGGTATCCCAAAAGTTAATGTCGGTTTCTACTGAAGGACATTATGCTTATTGCTCACCATTATGGCTATCATTAGCATCTGATGTTATATTTTCAATTGACAATATGGATTTTGAGAAAATAAGACATAGATCAGAAGATGACAACGAAGAAAAAATAGAAAATTATTTGTTTGACCTAATTGATAATTTTCCGTCAGATGCGGGTAAACTATTTATTGAATTACTAAAACGGGCTTCAGATACTTTTGGAGACAATCTTACAAATGAAACATTTGCATATATTACTGAAACACGAAGAGGATTACGAGAAAAAGATTTATCTGTTTTAATTGGAGATGACTGGAATGAATTAAGATTTGCCTCGATGAGGCGGTGGTTTAGAAAAATTTTAGTTGAGAATGGACAAGATGGCAAGTGGTATATAGCACATAATAAAATTAAAGAGGCTCTAAAAGAACATTTCTCAGAAGATAAAACAAAAAGAAACTATGCTATAATAAATCATCTACAATTATTAAGTGCAGACGACCCGCTTAGATATGAAGAAATTTTATATCATATATGGGTAAATAAAGATTATGTGTTATCAGGTCTACATATTGCCAATATTAAGCAAAACAACATCAGCTCACTAAAGGAGTTACTATATTATCTATATGAAATGAAATATCCACTTGAAGAATGGCTGGTTAATTCTATTTGCACTTTAAATGATGATGAAAAATGTTATTTTATAGGTTACATATTTAAATATGCTTTAGAAACTTTTGCCGTATTCAACTTTAACACATATTCTTCATTATACACAAATCTTAGATCGCAAATTGATTTGGATAACGTTTCCAATATTGAGTCTGTGCGTGTACTTGGTGCAGTCACACAAGATATTTCTTTATATGCAAAGAACAATAAAATTACATCCGACTTTAATGAAATAGTTTACAAGACACAAGTGTATTGTTATCAAATTATGATAAAGAATGATCCATCAAACGAAATATACAAGAATTCTTTATGTATTGGCTTGATGAATTTAGGTGAGTATTATAGTGCAGTAGGCAATTTTGAGAAAGCATTAGAAACTTTTTCCCAGATAGAACAAGTTTAATAGTTATATTATTTTGTAGATAGCAAATATTTACGTAACCTAAACCATAATAGTAATTTTTTAAACTAAGACAAAACGATGGACACACAAATTGAAAACAAAATTAGAACGGCTGCCTCTTATAAGAGTATGGCTGTTGCAGCTCAAAATGCTGGTAAAATCACAGAAGCAGACTCTTTTATGACAAAATTTTATGATTCAATGAAGAGTATTTATGTTGAATATCCAGATGATAGAACAAAGAAAGGATATTTTACAGGCACAGCTACCATTGGGCTATATTTATTACAGCAAAACCGTCATAAAGAAGCTTTTAAGTATTGTACAGAGGCTTTTGATTTAATCAAAGAAATTTATGACACGCAAAGTTCTCCTGACAATGCAATGGGCGTTGTTTCAATGGCAAACCAATTGTTAATATGCAGTTTTGAAACAGAGCAATTTGAAGAAGTTGAGAGTGTTTATAATTATGCGAGAGATATTGCAGACAAGCTCCACACTCACTTTGCCGACAACGAACAAGTACAAATGATTCTAGGTCAATTTGACAGATTCAAAGAGGCATTTGAACAATAAAATAGAACTAATATAAACTGGTTTCGTGTAGGCTTACACATATGTTTTATGTTTTCCTCCAAAAATTAACTAGTCGTCGCTGAAAAAGTGCCCTAGAATTACTTTCACGGAAACGGCACACATTTCACACCTTTAGATCTATTTTGAACAATAGGGGCTTGAAATTTTTATCTAAGACATCAATAATAAATTAATACCTTCTTAAGAAAAAGTACACAAAGGCGCAGCAAAAAAGAATCTCGAAAGCCTGAGGGTCGTCTTTGAATTTTTGGGAAAAAGAGCATCGAATTACATTTCCGTTAAGAAATTTTCATGTCTGACGAGCCGCAGGCGAGGAGTTTGAAAATTTTAGGAAATGTAATCCGATGATCCCAAAAAATTCAACAACGACCGATTCTCTTTTGGTTCTTTTCTCTTGTAAAGAGAAAAGAATAGTAGATATTAATAATAAGTTTTTAAAAAGAAAAAGAGCAGTTAGAAAATCCTCTAACTGCTCTTTCAGTATTACAAAGCAAGTGCTTGTCAAACCTTAAGCTAACCAACAACAAACCTAAAGTTTTTCACGGAAATGGTGCAAATCTACACCGTTTCCGTGGAAACCGACTACATCATGCCGCCCATGCCGCCCATTCCCGGATTCATAGCAGGCGCAGGTGCATCGCTTTTTTGTTCAACCAACAAACATTCAGTTGTTAAGAACATAGATGCAACAGATGCTGCGTTTTCAAGTGCTACACGAGTAACTTTAGTTGGATCAATGATTCCAGCAGCGAATAGATTTTCGTATTTATCAGTGCGAGCATTGTAACCGAAGTCGCCTTTACCCTCACGAACCTTTTGAACCACTACTGAACCTTCGCCACCAGCGTTAGACACAATCTGACGCAATGGCTCTTCGATAGCGCGTTTTACGATAAGTATTCCTGTCGTTTCGTCGTCGTTGTCGCCTTTCATACCTTCGAGAGTCATGCTAGCACGAATGTAAGCCACACCACCACCTGGCACGATACCTTCTTCAACAGCAGCACGAGTTGCAGCCAAAGCATCATCAACACGGTCTTTCTTCTCTTTCATTTCAACCTCAGTAGCGGCACCCACATAAAGCACTGCAACGCCACCAGAAAGTTTAGCCAAACGTTCTTGAAGTTTTTCGCGATCGTAATCAGAAGTTGTGTTCTCTATCAACTCACGAATTTGTTTTACGCGTGCAGATATTTGATCTGCATCACCAGCACCATTTACGATGGTTGTATTTTCTTTGTTAATCACAACTTTCTCAGCACTACCCAACATTTCAATTGTTGCTGTTGTAAGTTGTAGACCTGTTTCTTCGCTGATTACTGTGCCACCTGTAAGGATAGCAAGATCTTGCAACATCTCTTTTCTACGGTCACCGAAACCTGGAGCTTTCACAGCAGCAATTTTCAATGTGCCACGTAGTTTATTCACAACAAGAGTTGTTAGAGCCTCACCGTCGATGTCTTCAGATATTACAAGTAGAGCGCGACCTGACTGAGCCACTGGTTCAAGAACTGGTAGTAACTCTTTCATTGTAGAGATCTTCTTATCTGTGATAAGGATATATGGTTTTTCAAGTACTGTTTCCATTTTTTCAGGATCAGTGATGAAATATGGAGAAAGATAACCTCTGTCGAATTGCATACCTTCAACCACAGCAACGTGAGTTTCTGTGCCTTTAGCCTCTTCAACAGTGATAACACCCTCTTTCTTCACTTTACCCATTGCCTCAGCAATAAGTTTACCTATTGTGCTATCGTTATTAGCCGACACAGTTGCAACTTGTTCTACTTTGCTTATGTCGTCACCAACTTCTTGACTTTGTGTTTTCAATGATTTGATAACAGCAGTAACGGCTTTGTCGATACCACGTTTTAAATCCATTGGACTAGCACCGGCAGTTACGTTTTTGATACCCACACCAATTATTGCTTGAGCAAGAACTGTTGCAGTTGTTGTGCCATCACCTGCATCGTCAGCAGTTTTTGATGCAACTTCTTTTACCATTTGAGCGCCAACATTTGCAAATACGTTTTCAAGTTCGATCTCTTTTGCAACTGTCACACCATCTTTGGTGATAATAGGACCACCAAATTTTTTCTCAATCACAACATTACGTCCTTTAGGGCCTAATGTCACTTTCACAGCATCGGCTAAAATATCGACGCCTTTTTTCAACTCCTCACGAGCTTCTGTATTGAATTTTATCTCTTTTGCCATTTTTGTAGAATAATTAAATTAAACACTTTCGTGCTGTTAAACAGTTTACGACTTCATTGAATCGCACATTGTTATAAAATAGCGAATAAATCGTTTTGACGCATGATAAGATACTCTTTACCTTCAACAGTTATTTCTGTTCCTGCATATTTTCCGTAAAGTACTTTATCACCTACTTTTACTTCCATCTTAACATCGGTTGTTCCAGCTCCAACTGCAACAACAATACCTTCAAGAGGTTTTTCTTTTGCGCTATCAGGAATAATCAATCCTCCTGCTGTTTTCATTTCAGCTGCTTTAGGTTCAATAAGAACTCTATCGGCTAATGGTTTAATACTCATAATTATTATTTATTAGTTAATATTTAATTATTTAGTTTCGGTTTATTAAGAAGCTCTTTAAAGAATCTATCAATTTTTTTGCCAAAACATTTTTTTGCCATATATTCATGAAAATGGCACGAAAGAATTTATTTTCGTGCCATTTTGACATATCTGTTATGACAATTAGGTTACTTGCTTTTTTTGTATGATCCGCGAGGAGCACCGCCACTAGAGCGAGGACCATCGTTAGAAAATCCGTTGTCACGTCGGCTACGACGAGGCGCGCTACCGCGATCACC
>JAVVZN010000055.1:0-7505 GCA_036650555.1 Rikenellaceae bacterium | reverse complement strand
AGCATTGTCATAGCTCAAAATCTGTGAAATGTGTGCCGTTTCCGTGGAAAGTAATCCTAAGGCACTTTTTCAGCGACAACTAGTTATTCATCTTTGTCGGAATCTACATAGCTCTTGAGTAGCTTGTCTTGAACGTCAGACGGAACTTGCTCGTAAGCGAAAAACTTCATAGAATACGATGCTCTACCACTGGTTAGAGAACTTAGAGTGGTTGAGTAGCGATACATCTCGGCAAGAGGAATTTTAGCAGTAATACATTCAAGTCCGTTGTCGCTCGACATACCTTCAATAATTGCTCTACGATTTTGAAGATCACTCATCACATCGCCCATCTTATCCGATGGAACAAGAACCTCAACACTATATATAGGCTCCATAATCTTTGGTGATGCTTTCTTAAATGCCTCTTTAAACGCATTACGTGCAGCAAGTTTGAAAGATATTTCATTTGAATCAACTGGGTGCATCTTTCCGTCATACAAATAGACTCTGATGTCGCGAGCATATGATCCTGTTAGAGGTCCGTTTTCGATCTTCTCCATGATGCCTTTAAGCACGGCAGGGAAGAAACGTGCATCAATAGCACCTCCAACAATACAGTTGTTGAACACTAGTTTGCCACCCCAGTCAAGATCAATAGTTTCGGTTCCTTTGACGTTAAGCACCAACTCTTTGCCTTCTATCTTGAATTTAGTTTGAGGTGTCACACCCTCCACATATGGTTCGATAAGTATGTAAACCTCACCAAATTGACCTGCTCCTCCCGATTGCTTTTTGTGTCGATAATCGGCAATTGCAGTTTTAGTTATAGTTTCACGATATGGAATCTTTGGTGCAAAATATTCAATATCAATTTTGTTGTTGTTGTTTAACGACCATTTTAATATGTTTAGGTGGTGTTCGCCTTGACCATTAATAATGATTTGTTTAAGTTCTTTTGAATATTCAACCACTATTGTCGGATCTTCATAATGAGCGCGGTTTAGTGCTTCACCCAATTTCTCGTCATCGGCTGCTTTCAATGCCTTTATGGCTGTGCGATAGCGATGATTAGGGAATTTTATCTTCTCAATTTGCCATGTTATACCATTTGAGGCAAGCGTATGATTAGTTTTTGTAGATTTCAGTTTTACTGTACAGCCTAAATCGCCAGCACATAGTTCAGTGACTTTAACACGATTTCTTCCAGCTGTGACATACAACTGTGAAACTTTCTCTTTGTTTCCATTGAAGTTATTTGTAAGCTCTTGCGACTCTTTTATTGTTCCAGTGATTACACGGAAATAAGAAACTTCGCCTAGATGTTGTTCAACGGCTGTTTTATATACAAAAATTGCTGTTGGACCTTCAGCTTTAGGTTCTATTTCTTCGCCATCGGTGGTTGTGAAGTTTGGTGCTTTTATCGGACCTGGAGCCACATAAGTGATGAACTCCATCAAACGTTTAGTTCCAATATCTTTTTTTGCAGATGCGCAGAACACAGGGATAACATCACGTTTGGCAATGCCTAATTTTAATCCGCCGCGGATCTCGTCTTGAGTGAGGTTGCCTTTGTCGAAATACATCTCCATTAACCCCTCGTCATTTTCAGCAGCAGCCTCCACAAGTTCATTATGAAGTGTATTTGCATGCTCTAGTTCGCTCTCTGGGATAGGTATCTCTGTGCGTTTACCGGTGTCGCCTTCAAACTTATAACATTTCATAAGTAGCACATCAATAAATGAGTCGAAACCTACCCCTGGGTTTAGTGGGTATTGCACAAGCACTGTTTTGACATGCGAATTTTGTTTCAACGATTCATATGCAGACTCCCATGATGCTTTCTCGCTATCGAGTTGGTTTATTACCGCAATGATAGGTTTGTCGTGTTTACGGGCATAACGAGCTTGAATTTCTGTGCCAGCCTCAAAGCCATTTGCAGCGTTTATAAGCATAACACCAACGTCGGCCACCTTAAATGCAGAAAATAGACCTCCGCAAAAGTCGTCCGACCCTGGGGTGTCTATTATATTTAATTTATATCCGTTAAATTCAGAAAATAACTGAGTTGGATATATTGATCTTTTGTAGATATGTTCTATGTCGGTGTAGTCAGATAAGGTGTTGTCTGATTCCACCGCGCCGCGCCTATCGATAACGCCACCCTCAAAAGCCATGGCCTCTGCCATGGTGGTTTTGCCAGAACCTGAACTGCCGAGCAAAACAATGTTTTTAATTTCGTTAGGAAGATATTTTTTCATAGCATATAATTTATAAAAATTAATTTATGATAAATCAAATTTACATATTCTTCTATTCCTGCCCCTATTCTTACCAATAAAAAACTAAAATCAACCATAAAGTTGTTTTTAATAATAGTAATTATATTTTAGATTACAAAATATTCGTAATAATATTTTATGTAGCCATTTTTTACTGGCTTGAAATAGTGTGCGTTAGTGAAAATATATTTTTTGGATTAGTTTTTGCATGACTATCAAAAACGTTTAATATTAAAGTTTAAAAAAATGAAAAAAACATTATTATTTATTGCTCTTGCATCATTAATAACATTTACTGCATGTGGAATGATGGGCGGAAATGCACCAGTAGCAATTGAAGAAGAGATTGAAACTATTGAAATCGACACCACTCAACCATCTGCGCAAATAGACACCACCAAAGCAGCTGTAAAAGTGGATTCAGCAGCACTTAAGGCAGGTCACAATGCTAAAAAAAGTGTGAAATAATCTGCGCTTCAAAAAACGGAAACACTCTTAGAGTGTTTCCGGAAGCCGCGGCAGCTCCTTGGGTTTGGCATAGATGCAAGGCATAATTTTAATTGGACAACAATATTAATGTGTTAATTATGGATTGCTTTTGCAATCCTTTTTTTTTATATTTGTAAAATAATTTTACTAAATAATCTATGCGTCGTATTATAATAATAGTAGCTTTGTTTCTAATGTTCGGTAATGTATATGCCTTACAAGAGAGCGAGAATATTGATTCTGTTTGCAACAACACTTTTAAAGCAGGAGAAAGACTGGTTTATACAGTTAATTATAAAATAGGTTTCAATGTAGAAATAGCAACAGTAAGTTTCAATCTTAGTGAAGAAAAGCGCAATGGTAGAGATCATTTCTATTTAAACGCTATTGGGCGGGTGCGACCATCGTTTCGTAAATTTTTTGATATGCACGATGTGTACAATGTGTGGATTGATAAGAAAACAATGCGTCCTAGCTATTTTGAAAACAATTTGAGTGAAGGTAGTTATAGATTTAGAAGTTCTTACACTTATAACTGGGATGAGATGATAGTGCATACATGGGCGCATAACCCTAAGTATGATCCTCAGTTTCGGTCGTTTGCTTTGAATGAAAACAGCCTCGACGCTCTGTCGTTGCTCTATAAATTACGTACAATTGATATGAGTAATACTCAGCAGCACAAATACTACACTCTAAATGTTGTGTTTGAGAATAAGGTGCGCATAGTTCAGTATAGATATATAGGAAAACAACAAAAATATATAAAAGGTTTTGGCGATTTCAAAGTTCTTGTCTTTGTTTGTTCACTTGCAACCGATAGTGGTGAGCCATACGAAGATGGCGGTGAATTTACAATAATGTTCTCCGATGATCAAAACAAAATCCCAGTCTACATTCAATCTCCTATAAAAGTAGGGTCGGTGAGAGTGAATCTATCGTCGGTCGGTGGATTAATGTATCCTATGGATGCTCTCGTGTCACGTAGTCGTAAGTGATAGTAAACAATCGTTGTCAGGTAAGAATTTCAAATATTGTAGGTAATAGTGTGATTTGCTTTTATTTATAGCATATTTACGTACTATGGGGATTGAAATTTTTTAACTGGACAACAATAATATGTGGACAAGACAAAAAAGATTGATTGATGTAGAAAATATTTTGCAACTTAAAAAATTAGTATTACCTTTGCGCTCTAAAGTGAACTATGTTTGGTGCCGTAAGTGCCATACAATTAATTGAACGAAAGTAAAATAATTAAAATGCCAACAATTCAACAGTTAGTTAGAAAAGGACGAGTACAGTTGGAGTTTAAGAGTAAATCTCCTGCTTTGGACTCATGTCCGCAACGTCGTGGCGTGTGTGTTAGAGTTTATACAACAACTCCAAAGAAGCCAAACTCGGCAATGCGTAAAGTAGCGCGTGTGCGCTTAACAAACGGTAAAGAGGTGAATGCCTATATCCCAGGTGAAGGACACAATCTTCAAGAGCACTCTATTGTGCTTGTTAGAGGTGGTCGTGTGAAAGACCTTCCGGGTGTTCGTTATCACTTAGTACGTGGTGCCCTAGATGCAGCAGGCGTAGATGGAAGAAATCAACGTCGCTCAAAATATGGTACTAAAAAGCCAAAAGCAGGCGCAAAAGCAGCTGCTCCGGCAAAAGGTAAAAAGAAATAGTAATTAACAGTAAGATTTAGAAAGAAATGAGAAAAGCGAAGCCTAAAAAGCGAATTCTACTTCCAGATCCGAAATTTGGAGATGTATTGGTTACACGTTTTGTGAATAACCTTATGCTGGATGGTAAGAAGAGTATTGCCTATGATATTTTTTATGATGCTGTACGCATCGTAGGCGAGAAGATGAAGGACTCTGATAAGGCTCCTTTAGATATTTGGAAAAAAGCGGTAGAAAACATCACACCACAAGTTGAGGTTAAATCTCGTCGTGTCGGAGGTGCGACATTCCAAGTACCTGTTGAGGTAAGACCAGAGCGTAAAGTTTCAATAAGTATGAAGAACATGGTTCTTTTTGCTAAGAAACGCGCGGGTCGTTCAATGGCAGATAAATTATCTGCTGAAATTATTGCTGCGTTCAATGAAGAGGGTGGCGCATTCAAACGTAAAGAAGAAATGCACCGTATGGCTGATGCCAACAAAGCATTCGCTCACTTTAGATTTTAATCTTGTTAATATTATAATAGAAAATGGCAAGAGATCTTAAGTATACAAGAAACATAGGTATCATGGCTCACATTGATGCTGGTAAGACAACAACTTCTGAGCGTATTCTTTTTTACACCGGGAAAACTCACAAATTAGGTGAGGTTCACGATGGTGCTGCTACAATGGACTGGATGGTGCAAGAGCAAGAGCGTGGTATAACAATCACATCTGCTGCTACAACCACTTTCTGGCATTATGCTGATAATACATACCAAATAAATATTATCGATACTCCGGGACACGTTGACTTTACCGTAGAGGTAGAGCGTTCACTACGCGTGTTAGACGGAGCAGTTGCAACATTCTGTGCAGTTGGTGGTGTTGAGCCTCAATCTGAAACAGTTTGGCGTCAAGCTGACAAATATCGCGTGCCTCGTATAGGTTACGTGAACAAAATGGACCGTACAGGAGCCGATTTCCTCGGAGTTGTTTCTCAAGTACACGAACGCCTAGGTGCTAATGCAGTTCCTGTGGTGCTTCCAATTGGTGCTGAAGACAAATTCGTTGGATTGGTAGACCTTATCTACAACCGTTCTATAAACTATTTCGATGACGTAAATGTTCGCGATAACTTCACTTACGGAGAAGTTCCAGCGCATATGGCAGACGAAGTAGCACATTGGAGATCAACTTTAATTGAAGAAGTTGCTGCTTCAGACGATGCTCTTATGGAGAAGTTTTTTGAAGATCCAAATTCAATTACTCCTGCAGAAATCATCTCTGCTTTAAGAAAAGCAACAGTAAACATGAGTGTTGTTCCAATGCTATGCGGTTCATCTTTCAAGAATAAAGGTGTTCAAATTTTACTAGATAGCATTATATCATATCTCCCTTCACCAATGGATGTTGAGTCTGTAACAGGTGTAAATCCAATGACTGAAAAAGAAGAGATTCGTAAACCATCTGAAGCAGATCATTTTTGTGGTTTGGCATTCAAGATTGCAACCGATCCTTTTGTAGGTCGTTTAGCTTTTATTCGTGTCTATTCAGGTAAATTGGATGCAGGTAGTTATGTTCTTAACAGCCGTTCAAATAAGAAAGAGCGTATCAGTCGTATCTATCAAATGCACTCAAACAAACAGAATCCAATGGAGTCAGTTTGTGCTGGAGATATTTGCGCTGCAGTAGGGTTTAAAGAAATTCACACAGGAGATACTCTATGTGATGAAAAATATCCTATCGTTCTTGAGTCAATGACATTCCCAGAACCAGTTATTGGTCTTGCAGTTGAGCCTAAAACTCAAAAAGACCTTGACAAATTGGGTATTGGTCTTGCAAAACTTGCTGAAGAGGATCCTACATTTACAGTTAAAACAGATGCTGACTCAGGTCAAACTGTTATTAGTGGTATGGGTGAACTCCACTTAGAGATCATCGTAGACCGTCTTCGTCGTGAGTTTGGTGTTGAGATAAACCAAGGTGCTCCGCAAGTAAACTACAAAGAGGCTCTTACCAAAAAAGTACAACATCGCGAAGTGTTCAAAAAACAAACTGGTGGTCGTGGTAAGTTTGCTGATATTGTGTTTGAAATCGGACCTGCCGAAGATAATGAAAAATTGGGACTTGACTTTAAAGATATGGTTAAAGGCGGTAATATTCCTAAAGAATTTGTTCCTGCTGTGCAAAAAGGCTTTGCCTCTGCAATGGCAAACGGTCCTCTTGCAGGATTTACTGTTGATAGCATGAAAGTTACTCTTCTTGATGGTTCATTCCACCCTGTCGATTCAGATCAATTGTCGTTTGAAATTTGTGCTCGTAATGCGTTCCGTCATATTGCAAAAAATGCAGGTGCGGTTCTTATGGAGCCAATCATGAATGTTGAGGTAGTAACTCCTGAGGAAAACATGGGAGATATTATTGGCGACTTAAACAAACGTCGTGGTCAAATTGCAGGAATGGAAAGTAAAGGTACTGCACGTGTTGTAAAAGCTAAAGTGCCTCTTTCAGAGATGTTTGGCTATGTCACAGTGCTACGTACAATTTCATCAGGTCGTGCAACATCTTCTATGGAATTTTCTAACTTTGCTGAGGTTTCTCAAAACATCGCCAAAGATATAATCGAAAAATCAACAGGTAAAGTTACAGAAGAAGAATAATACTTAAAAAATTAAAGTTATGAGCCAAAGAATAAGAATCAAACTAAAATCATACGATCATAATTTGGTAGATAAATCTTCAGAGAAGATCGTAAAAACTGTAAAATCTACAGATGCTTTAGTTAGTGGTCCAATTCCTCTTCCAACACAGAAGAAGATATTTACCGTTAACCGTTCAACTTTCGTTAATAAAAAGTCGCGCGAGCAGTTCCAATTATCAACATTCAAAAGAGTAATGGACATATACAGTTCTACTCCTAAAACTATTGATGCTCTAATGAAATTAGAGCTTCCTTCAGGTGTTGATGTAAAAATCAAAGTGTTGTAATTTATATTGCAATATAAAGTAAAAATGCTACCTAAGGGTAGCATTTTTTTTGTATATTATTGGTGTCTGGTAACAAATTAAAACAGTTCTTAATTGGACATCAACATTTG
>JAVVZN010000054.1:0-7794 GCA_036650555.1 Rikenellaceae bacterium | reverse complement strand
GTTCGAACATCCGCCTGGAGAGAGCTTTAAAACGTTTGGAGATAATATTCAACGAAACTGAAGATCTATACAAGAAATCAACTCTTTCTCTCCCTCTATGCGAGCTTAGAAACATGATTGCAGTTGGATATATCATAATACGCCATGCACAAAGCATGAAACATAGCGTTGGACTCCACTACACAACAGACTACCAATAAAATGATCGACATACATGATTTTCCAAAGATAGACGCACATATTCACATATCTCGTTTTGATGATTGCTATGTTGATATTGCGCGTGGTTACAACATGCGTATGATCAATATAAACACCGACGCCGATGTGTTTGCCTCACCTAAAAAACAAGAGGAGGTGGCTATTAAATATTGCGATGCACATGCAAATATGTTTGCCTACATAACAACATTTCATGCGGAAGATTATATTAACGGTGATAAAAAAATAGTTTTTGACAACTTAGATAAATCATTAGCTAACGGAGCCGTTGGCGTTAAAATATGGAAAAACATAGGCATGGAGCTGAAAAATTCAGATGGTGAGTTTTTAATGGCATCAAACCATTTGTTCAACGACCTATACACCTATATAATAGAACACCACACAACACTACTAGCACATCTTGGAGAACCTAAAAATTGTTGGCTCTCACTTGAAGAGATGACTTCCGAACGTAATCGTTTGTATTTTAGTCGATTTCCGCAATACCACATGTTTCTACACCCCGATCACCCCTCTTACGAAAGTCATATTGAAGCACGTGACAAAATTATTGAGAGATTTCCAAAGTTAAGTTTTGTTGGAGCACACCTTGGTAGCTTAGAATGGAGCATTGATGAGATAGCAAAAAGATTAGACCTTTATCATAATTTATCGGTAGACATGGCATCACGCATAAACCATTTGCAACTTCAATCACAAAAAGAGTATGCAGCGGTGCGAAACTTTGTCATAAAATATGCCGACCGATTAATATATGGTTCAGATGTTATCGACGACACAGATAAGATGGAGCGTTGTTATATGGAAAATTGGAGTTATCTTGCAACTGACAGCAACGAGTGCACATTGGAGTCGCACGACAAATGCAAAGGATTAAATTTGCCTTACGAGATTCTTGAAAAAATATATTTTTCAAATGCCATTGACAAATACAGAAAGCTAGATAAATTCTCGAAAAAGAAACTAGAACAAAAGTAGCTCTAAAATAACTTCGATAACAATTTAAACAGTTTCTTAGTATGATTACAATAATTATTTAATATTATCTAATATATGAAACATAATATAGTTTGGGTCGATTTCCTGCGTGTTCTTGCTTGTTTTTTGGTTGTGTTAGCGCACAGCACAGATCCTTTTGTTGCGCAATTCAACACAAATCACAATGATTTCATGACAGGAGTGTTCTGGGGCAGCTTTTATCGCCCTTGTGTTCCGCTTTTCGCCATGATAACCGGAGTGCTTTTATTGCCAATAAAGATGGATATGACAACTTTCTATCGTAAACGACTACCTAGATTGGTGATACCTCTATTTATATGGTCGATCATCACTCCCATACTATTTTATCTATATCTCAATTCAGGCATTGTTTCACTAAATCCAAATATTGATATTGCCTCTCACTCACTTAGCGCAGCAATAGCCAAATCAACAAGTTTCATATTTAATTTCAACTACGCCACCACACCACTTTGGTATCTATATATGCTCATTGGCATATATCTGATTTTGCCTATCATTTCAGCATGGATAGCGCAAGCCCCTAAGAAAGATATTCAACGCGTGATATGGATATGGGTGCTAACCACTACCCTACCATATTTACAAATGGTAGCTCCCCTACTTGGCTATAATGGCAACTACGGAAACATGGGAATATTAGGAGTGTGTGATTGGAACCCTTATGGCACATTCTACTACTTCTCCGGTTTCTTAGGTTATGTGATTCTTGCCAACTATTTGGTAAGATTTCCGCTCAACTGGTCGTGGAGAAAAACATTATCAATAGCCATTCCATTATGGGCTATGGGCTACCTTATCACCTCTCTCGGATTTATATTAACTCAAAAATACTATCCCGGAAATTTTGCACAACTAGAGATAATATGGTTATTCACAGGCATTAATGTGCTTATGATGACATTTCCGTTTTTTATTATCATACAGAAAATTTCATTTAAGCCATCAAAGTTTTTAAGCGAACTGGCATCTCTAACCTTTGGAGTTTATCTATGTCATTTTCTTATTGTACAGATATGTTACGATATTGTTTATCCATATATCGACATTGCACCATGGCTACAACTACCACTAATTGCAATATTTGCATTTACTGTGTCGTCGGTTATAATATGGATTTTATCACGTCTGCCTAAAAGTAAATATTTAATAGGATAGCTTATGATCAAAACTATTGTTATCAACGCAACCGCGCAAAGTGCCGATTGCTACCCGCTTACCGCATGTAAGCCAAATGCTTTGATGTCTGTTTTCAACAAAACACTGCTAGAACATTGTCTAGATCAGTTAATTAACGATGATGTAAGTATTAAAATTGTGGTTGATGCCGCATTCTCAGATCAATTCTACGCATTAGAACTACCAGATTACTGCACCATTGAGATTGATCATAGCTATTTAGGAAGCGATAGATTTGAGGTTATCGACGCATCAATATTTAGAAATGACACATCTTTGTTCGAGATAAACCATGCGTGGGATCTGCTTGCATGCAGCGAGAGATTTGCCAAAACCATTATTAAAGGAGATCATAGCGAAGCTACAATTGAAGATGGGGTCACCTTAAAAGGAAACATCAGTGTTGGGAAAGGAACAATTCTGAAAAGAGGAACATATATTGAAGGTGATGTTGTGATAGGAGAAAATTGCATGATAGGTCCTAATTGCTTTATACGCGGCGTGAGTTCAATAGGAGATAACGCAAGGATAGGTAATGCTGTGGAGCTCAAAAATGTGATCATAGGCAAAAATGTTAATGTATGCCATTTGAGCTATCTGGGCGATAGCATTGTTGATGACGACACTAACCTTGGGGCAGGATTTATATGTTCGAACCTACGTCACGACGGTGAAATTATAGAAACAAAACTTCAAGGCAAAAAAATATCTACTGGGCGTAATAAGCTAGGAGCAATAATAGGTCAAGGTGTTCACACTGGAGTAAGAACAACTGTTTACCCTGCCAGAAAAATATATCCTTTCTGCTCCACTCTGCCTTCTGCTATCGTTAAAGAAGACATAGAGTAGTTGTTTGGTATGATGATTGCGGTTGATAGTAAAAACTAATCAACCGCAACTATGAAAACATTAATAATCTTCGCTCATCCAAATCCAAAAAGCTTCTCCGCCGCCATTCTAGAACGCGTAACAACACTTCTGACAGCCAAAAATTGTGAATATAAAATATCGGATCTTTATGATATGAATTTTAATTCTGTGCTTTCTAGCAACGATTTTATAGCTATGAACAAAGGTACATATTCTATTGATATACCCCATATGGTGGACAGGAATGCCAGCAATCATGAAAGGTTATATTGATAGAGTGTTTGCTAAAGGATTTGCTTATGATTATATCGACGACGCACTAATAGGATTGCTTAGTAAAAAAGTGGTGATAATAAACACTATGGGCACAAAAAATAGCTATTACGACCATTCGGGCATGACAAGTGCAATGAAAATGACTCTTAACGACGGTATTATCGAGATGTGCGGAATGAAAACAAAACATCATCTACTATTAGGAAATGTGCCAAGTGCGTCAAGTGAAGAGAGACAACAGATGCTTCTGAAAATAGATAAACTGTTCTAATAACCATTTATTTTTATCAAACAACAATAATTTTATTTCGTAAATTTAAACAGTTTCGATAGTATTTAGAAGCTATTTTAATTTGTTATCGAAGTTATTTTGTCCTAGTTTTGGTTTGTAAATCCGATTTTAGCGAGCTAAATTAGGATTTACAGAGCAAAAACTGGGGTAAAAAGAACAAAAAAGAATAAAATTAATAATTTAAAACAGCTTCTTAAAATAAAATTTATATCTTTGTTCTTTCAGTGAGGATGTTGCGCTACTTGTAAAGCACAAGGCTCACTGATGCTGCATTTTGAATGCGGTAATTTATTTTATTACTATTAAATTTATGATTAAGATTACTTTTCCCGACGGTAATACAAAAGAGTATGCTAAGGGAATCACAGGATTTCAAATCGCAGAGTCGATCTCAAGTCGTTTGGCACAAGATATTTTGTGCGTAGGTCTAAACGGTGTAACAATAGACGCCGACATGCCTATCACAACCGATGGCACTATTAAGTTGTATAAATGGGAAGACGAAGAGGGTAAACATGCGTTTTGGCACTCATCATCGCACCTTTTGGCTGCGGCATTACAGGAGTTGTATCCAGGCATTAAGTTTGGTATCGGACCTGCTATCGAAAATGGTTTTTACTACGACGTAGATTTTCCAACACCTATCACGGAGGCAGAACTTCCAAAGATAGAGGATAAAATGCTGGAAATAGCTCGTCAAAAAATAGAATTTAAACGTCGCGAAATTTCTAAGGCTGAAGCTTTAGATGTGTACAATAAGAAAGGTGACGAGTATAAAATTGAACTGCTAACTGCTTTAGAAGATGGCACAATCACCTTCTACGACAGCGGTGCTTTCACTGATCTTTGCCGTGGTCCGCATATCAAAAGTAGTGCACCCATTAAAGCAGTGAAGCTTACCTCTATTGCTGGAGCATACTGGCGAGGCAACGAAAACAATAAGATGCTTACTCGTATCTACGGAGTGACATTCCCTAAAAAATCGCTTTTAGATGAATATCTATTGCTTTTAGAAGAGGCAAAAAAACGTGACCACCGTAAATTAGGTAAAGAACTTGAACTTTTCTGTTTCTCTGATAAAGTTGGACAAGGTTTGCCACTATGGCTACCTAAAGGCGCAGCACTTAGAGAGCGTTTGGAAAATTTCTTGAAAAATGTTCAAAAACAATATGGCTACCAGCAAGTTATCACTCCTCACATAGGAATGAAAGAACTTTATGTAACCTCTGGTCACTATGCAAAATATGGCAAAGACTCTTTTCAACCTATCCACACACCAAACGATGGCGAAGAATTTTTGTTAAAACCGATGAATTGCCCTCACCACTGTGAAATATACAGAAGCAAACCACGTTCTTATAAAGATCTACCGGTTCGCTTTGCTGAATTTGGCACAGTTTATCGTTATGAGATGAGTGGAGAGTTGCACGGACTGACACGTGTACGCGGATTTACTCAAGACGATGCGCATCTATTCTGCCGTCCTGATCAACTGAAAGATGAGTTCAAAAAGGTTATAGATATTGTTCTTTATATCTTTAAAACACTTAGTTTCAAAGATTATACAGCACAAATCTCACTACGTGACCCTGAGAACAAAACAAAATACATAGGTAGCGACGAGAATTGGGAGAAAGCACAAAATGCCATCATTGAAGCATCGGCTGAAAAAGGATTACAAACAGTTGTAGAACTTGGCGAGGCAGCATTCTATGGTCCAAAACTCGACTTTATGGTTAAAGATGCCATTGGTCGTAAATGGCAATTAGGAACTATTCAAGTAGATTATAATCTTCCTGAGCGTTTCGACCTTACCTACACAGGTGCCGACGACAAACAATATCGTCCGGTGATGATACACCGTGCACCATTTGGTTCAATGGAGCGTTTTGTAGCAGTACTTTTGGAGCACACAGCAGGTAAATTCCCATTATGGCTAGCACCCGATCAAGTTGTGGTTCTTCCTATAAGCGAAAAATTCAACGATTACGCTAATGAAGTGGTTAAAAAGTTGAATCTTAGCGACATCAGAACTATTATTGACGACAGAAACGAAAAGGTAGGACGTAAAATTCGTGACAACGAATTAAAACGTATTCCATTCCTGCTTGTAGTCGGAGAGAAGGAGGCTAACGAAGGCACTGTTGCTGTACGTATGCAAGGTGAAGGCGACAAAGGTAGCATGACTATTGCTGAATTTACAAAAACCGTTACTGATCTTGTAAGTGGCGAAATTGAGCCTATTAAAAGTTAATCGCACAAATTTAATTAGCGGCAAGTACAACGCCGCTAATTAAATCAAACAAAAATAAACAACACATCACACAAAGTATTGTTTATTAAAATATAATCGCTAAATTTGCACGAAATTTTATTTGCGAGAGCGATATTGTTTAATCAACTCTCTACTAACATAGAGAATAAATTATAGGAGATAGAATTATAGCGCCTATTAAACCATTCAGACCGAGTATGAGTACCGGTATGAAAAACAAATCAAATAACAGACAGCCGTATGCCCCAAAAGGTGCAGACAAAGATGCGCTTCGTATAAACGGAGAGATCAATGTAAAAGAGGTACGTCTAGTTGGAGATAACATTGCAACTCCGGCAGTAGTATCTATACTTGAGGCACGCAAAATGGCTGAGGAGATGGAGCTTGACCTAGTTGAAATATCACCTAAGGCTGAACCTCCTGTATGTCGTATTACCGATTATCAGAAATTCCTCTACCAACAGAAGAAAAAGGCTAAGGAGATCAAAGCCAAAACTGTAAAGGTGGTTGTAAAAGAGATCAGATTTGGTCCCAACACAGATGATCACGACTACAACTTCAAACTAAAGCACGCTGAGAATTTCATCAAAGATGGTGCTAAAGTTAAAGCTTATGTATTTTTCAAAGGTCGTCAAATTGTATTCAAAGATCATGGCGAAATTTTACTATTAAAATTCGCTCAGGATTTAGAGGAGATTGCCAAAGTGGAGCAACTACCTCGTTTGGAAGGCAAAAAGATGATTCTTATTTTAGCCCCTAAACCAAAGAAGTAATGAGGTTTAGGTCATTTATGAAAACTTTTTAACTAAATATTTTTATAATGCCAAAAATGAAAACAATTTCGGGAGCCAAAAAACGTTTTGAGCTTACCGGCACAGGAAAAGTGAAAAGAAAGCATGCTTTCAAAAGTCACATCCTAACAAAAAAGACAACAAAACAAAAAAGAAATTTGACTAAAACAGGTATCGCATGTGCATCAGATGCAGTTTTAATCAAATCAATGTTAGTTAAGTAGTCTTTTTTTCAAAAAACATTTATTTTTTAATTAAGAGTGAAACAGCCCTACAAGAGTTGGATAAACCAACCGCTATTCATTCGTAAAACAATCAAATTATGCCAAGATCAGTAAACGCCGTAGCGTCGAGAGCACGCAGAAAAAAGGTGTTAAAACTAGCAAAAGGTAACTTTTTAGCGAGAAGAAACGTATGGACAGTAGCGAAAAACACTGTTGAAAAAGGTCTTCAATACGCTTACAGAGACCGTAAGAACAAAAAACGCGAATTTCGTGCATTGTGGATACAACGTATCAACGCTGCCGTAAGAGCACAAGGCATGACTTATTCAGAATTTATGGGTAAGTTAAACAAAAAAGGTATTGCATTAAATCGTAAAGTTCTAGCCGACTTAGCGATGAATCATCCTCAGGCATTTATAAAAATCATTGATTCCGTTAAATAGTTTACCAAACAAAGGTTGCAAAATTTGCAACCTTTGTTTTTTATAATAATATGAATTATTTACCACTCCATAATTTGTAAAACAAAAAAAAAATCATACCTTTGCACAGCGAAACACCAAATGCCCGGATGGCGGAATTGGTAGACGCGCTGGTCTCAAACACCAGTGAAGCGATTCGTGCCGGTTCGATCCCGGCTCC
>JAVVZN010000053.1:0-7811 GCA_036650555.1 Rikenellaceae bacterium | reverse complement strand
AATCGGAGTTACAGAACAAAAACTAGGACAAAAATAGCTCTAAAATAACTTCGATAACAAATTAAAACAGCTTCTAAATTTCGAGGCAGCTTTTTATTTTTATTTTTATTGTTGTCTGGTAAAAATTCAAATGTGGTAGATTTACTTTATAGGTATTCTATTATTTAGCGCATGAACCAATGTTAGCTCGTCTGTTAGATCTAACCCCTCGCCTACTCCAATACCTCGTGCGATCACAGAAATTTTCACACCATACTGCTCAATTTTTCTCCTTATAAAATAGACGGTGGTGTCGCCCTCTACCGACGACGGTAATGCGATTATCACCTCTTTTACAACGCCTTTAGAGATATTCTCAGCCAACAAATCAATTTTTAACATTGAAGGAGAGATGCCTTGCATTGGTGATATGACACCCCCCAACACATGATATAATCCATTGTAACCGCCAGTAGACTCTATTGATATAACATCTTTTACCTGCTCCACAACGCATATTATTGAATTATCACGCGATTGATCGCTACATATAGGACATATTGATGAGTCGGATATATTGTTACAACGCACGCAATATTTTATGTTTTTTCTGAAATTTTCTATTGCAGAGGCAAGCGCAACAGATGTTGATTCTGGCTGTCTTAAAAGGTGTAAAGCAAGACGTAGAGCACTTCGCTCTCCCACCGATGGAAGTTTTGACAACTCCTCAACAACTCTAGTTAGCAACTCACTTTTCATATTTATCAGCTATATATTACAACACTAAGATCCTCTCTTTGCAGATACTTACGCGCCATATCTCTCACATCGGCAGGTGTCACGGCATCAATCTTCTCTATCATCTCTTCAGTGGCACGATTGGTAACGCCATTTTGTATGTTTTCTATTGTCACGTCGGCAATCCCAAACGGTCCATCAAGTATTCTTAGCATCTCACCGGTTATCACTCTTTTCACCATCTCCAACTCTTCATGCGACGGCTCTACCTCTCGAAGCAACTCTATCTCACGGAATATCTCTTCCACAGCATCATCTGTGCACTCACTTTTCAACTCACTAGAGATAGCGAAGTAACCACTATCTTGCATATTAACCACAGCAGCGTATATTCCATAGGTGAAACCATGGTCTTCTCTAAGGTTTTTCACAAGCCGCGAACTGAAATAGCCACCTAGAAGTGTGGCGGTGACCTGCATCGCAATAAAATCGGGATGTGTACGAGCAAATAATACCCTACCAATATTCACCGCAGACTGCACTGCAACTGCAACTCCACACGACACTCTTTTTATTTGCACAGCAGCTGTTGGAGCTGCACTTATCACTCTCTCAGAGACTCCCTCCGGCAAAGCATCAACAATATGTTTAACACCATCAAGTAGCTGCGAAGATATATTGCCACTGACAACTGCAAATAGATTAGCCCGCGTATAGAACCTATTATAAAAAGCCCTGAGATCTTCCGATGTGACATTATCGTAGTCGTCGGCATCAGAGAATATACCATAGTGATGCGACTGACCAAAGATAGTACGTGCCAACTCCTCACGCGAACGTACATCTATCTTTTCACGTTCGATTTTCAACTCCGACTTACGCTTTTGCGTATATATCTCACACTCATCCTTCAGAAATAATGGTTTAAGAATAATATCTGAAAGTATCTCCAATGTTTTATCAATAAATTTACCGAGCGTACACATGGTTATCACAGTATAGTCGCGATCTACACTTACGTCGTAGTAGATACCATAGAAATCTAATAGCTCTGCCATCTGGTGTGACGTGCGATCTGCACACCCTTCTGATAGTAGATTTGCCGTTGAAGAAGATATAAACGATTTATTTTGATATTTTACTCCACTACAAAACACCAACGATATTCTAACTACATCTTGTGCTGGAGTGTGCACAGAATATATACTAACACCCTTACTAGAAACAGATTGCAAGGGTTTAAGTACATTTATATTGTTAATCTTTTTTATTTTAGGGATCATCATCAGATTTTTTTCAAAGTTCAAATATAGATTAAAATTTTGTAATACACAGAATTTAACTATTTTTGTTTAGAATCTAAGAAGTTGTTTAAATTTGTTATCGAAGCTATTTTAGAGCTATTTTGCCCTAGTCTTTGTTTTGTAAATCCGATTCTAGCGAGCTAAATAGGATTTATAGAGCGAAAATTGGGATAAAAAGAGCCGAAAAGAACGAAATTAATAAATTAAAACAGCTTCTAAGTGATTGTAAATAATTATTGATGCAGCAAAATGTAACAATAATTTTTATCTATTACTTATATAATAACATGCCAAATTTTGAGCCGTCTTTTAAACTATGAAAAAATTATTTTTGCTACTACTCACCGCACCACTAATCTTTTCGTGTGGCAACCATTTAATAACCGATAGCACAACACGAAACGACGTTGAAGCCGCACTCCAACAAAAACAAGAGTTATACGGAAAGACATCTACTCCGTTTGCCATCTTTGATAGTAAATTGACCACTCCTGAACGAGAGGCATTAGAGTTTCTATATGCCTATGCGCCTATCACCGACATGAATGTTGATCATAAGTTAATCTTAGATCATGTTGATGTCACACTAAGAGCAAAAGAGGAGATGCCATGGGCAGATTCTATATCAGAAGAGATGTTTTTGCATTTTGTGCTTCCAATAAGAGTTAATAACGAGAACATCGACTCTTCACGTGTGATTTTTTACAAAGAACTAAAAGAACGAGTGAAAGATCTATCGCTGAAAGATGCAGCGTTGGAAGTAAATCATTGGTGTCATGAGAAAGTGATCTACACGCCATCTGATGCACGCACCTCATCGCCATTGCAAAGTATAAAAACAGCTTACGGACGATGTGGAGAAGAATCGGTGCTTGCCGTTGCCGCACTACGCGCCGTGGGCATTCCTGCACGTCAAGTCTACACCCCACGTTGGGCTCACTCCGACGATAACCACGCATGGGTTGAAGTGTGGGGAGGCGACAAATGGTACTACATGGGTGCATGCGAACCCGAACCAGCACTCGACATGGGTTGGTTTACCGCCCCAGCAACTCGATCTATGCTTATGCACACCAAAGTATTTGGAAACTACTTCGGTAAAGAAGAGGTGGTTTCAAAAAATCCATCTTATACTGAGATTAATGTTACTGAGAACTATGCTCCTGTAAAGAAAATTACAGTCAATGTAGTCGATAATGAAGGAAAAGCTGTTGAAAATGCAGTCGTTGATTTTAAGATATATAACTACGCTGAATTATATACCGTGGCATCAAAAACCACCGATTCACTTGGCAAAGCCACAATCACACTCGGTCTTGGCGATGTGGTTGCATGGGCATCAAAAGGTGACAAATTTGGATTCGACAAATTATCAGTGAAAAGCAGCGACTCACTCACCGTGAAACTTGGCAGAACAGTGGGAGAAAATATTGACGTTGAATTTGATATTGTGCCACCATCAGAGGGGACCGGCACAGCGGTAGAGGTTACAGCAGAACAAACCGCAGAAAACGCAACTCGCTTAAAAGCCGAAGATGCAATCAGAAATCAATATATCGGCACATTCATGACTTCAAAAGAGGCAAATGATCTAGCGATAAAACTGAATGCTGACACCACACTTATTCAAAACCTAATTAAATCAAGTCGCGGGAATCACAAAAACATAACTGAATTTTTAACATCTGTAAGCGCTGAAAACCTACCTCTCGCATTGCAGTTATTACAAGCTATATCATCTAAAGACCTACGCGATATATCATCCGATGTGCTAACAGATCACCTTAATGGCACTCTACCCTACAAAGAAAACTATGAGGGTAACGATCTTACACGTTATTTGCTCAATCCACGTGTTTCATCTGAAGCAGTCACAGCATATCGCCAAAAGTTCGACACCCTCGTAAAAGGCAAATCAATAGAAGAGATAATCGCGATTGCTAAAGGGATAAAAGTTGCCGACGATCAAAACATGGCAGTGGCAATTGTGAAACCTGAAGATGTGATGGCACTAGGTGTGGCAGACACACATTCGCGCGACATATTCTTCGTGGCACTAGCACGCAGTGCAGGCTATGCGGCACGTCTAGACGAAAGTAGTCGTAAGGTTCAATATAGCGATGGTCATAGCTGGATAGATGTCAATTTCCAAACAGCTCCATCAATAGCTCCACGCGGAGAGTTGGTGGTGGACTACAAACCAACATCAACCATCCCCGACCCACGCTACTCCACTCACTTCACATTTGCAAAACTCAACGGCACTAAAGCATCAACTATTTCCATGCCTTCAAATGCCAACTACGACATGGGTAGTGGAAACTCATCTAAAACTCTATTTTCTAAACCATTAGAGATGGATGAAGGTGATTACATTGCAGTGACTGGCACACGAATGGCAAGCGGAGAGGTGCTAGCAAAGATCAAAAGTTTTAAGGTTGAGAAAAGCACGCAAAACCACCTGCAACTCACCTTACGAGAAACGAAGACCTATTTGTGATAGGCTCCATAAACCCAGAGGCACGCATTACAATTGCATCGAGCGGCAAAGAGAGTTCTATTCTTAATATCACAGGTAGAGGATATTTCATCTTAGCACTTATAAAACCAAATGCAGAACCAACCAACCATTCACTTCGCGCACTAAAATCACTAACATCAGAGATTAAATCTTGGGGTCGTCCAGTGATTGTGGCACTACAAAACGAAGACGCATGGAAAAGCTATAAGCCCTTAGAGTTTGGAGAGCTACCTGTAAAAGAATATGTTATAGATTCAAAAGGCGAGATAGCAAATATGTTTGCAGCTTTGAAATTCAAGACCAGCGACCTACCTCAATATGTTGTGGCAGACACATTCGGAAGAGTTGTCTTCAAATCTGAGGGATACAAAATAAATTTAGCCGACAAATTGATTAAAGTAATCAACTCTTTAAAATAATAAACTACATAAATTTATCAAAAATTTAAAAAAATATAGTATATTTGTAGTATGTAATATTTTGGTTCGGTTTTCGTTATATAATTGAGAAAATCTTAATCTTTAAAAAAGATGATTATGAAAAACAGATTATTTATAATAGGTATATCGGCGCTATCATTGCTAACATCTTGCTATTCAACGCAATCATTGAGAGCAAGTGCAAGTGACGACCTATATGGTGATGTGCCTGTGTACACAACACTTAAAACTTCCAAGCCTCAAACACAACCTCAAACACGACCTCAGTATCAACAAGATAACAGACAGACAGTAACTCAAAGCAGTATTGATGTTGCATCTTCTGAATACTATCCAGGCATGTTTTCTGAGCAATTGGGAGATGAATCTACTTCGGTTCAAACAAACAAACAATATGTCTCAACATCGTCAAACAGCAATTATGACAACGACGAAGATGAGAACACCACCACCATAAACATCACTCTATCACCATCATGGTATGGTGCAGGTTGGTCAATGGGTTACTCACCATCGTGGTATTACAGCTCTTTCAGCTCGCCTTGGTATTCACCTTGGTATGATCCATGGTATTATCGCCCTTACGCATGGGGAGGTTGGCATTCACATTGGTACAATCCTTGGTATGGTCCATCATGGGGATGGGGTCCATCGTGGGGTTGGGGTCCATCATGGGGTAACAACTATTATGGTTACAGCCGTTACAACGATAGCAATACTGTTTGGGGCGGAAGACGTAGTGGAACCATGGGTTCAAACTACACTGGCGACAGAAGATCAACTTACACTGGCGACAGAAGATCAACATACAACAGTGCCACAAATAGTTATACATCACCTGCTGAGAGAAGAAGTGCTAGTAGCAATGGTGGCGTTCGCTCATCAGTATTTGATAACGACAGAAACACAACACGTCAATCAACTACAAATGGCACAATAAACGATCGTTACGACCGAACATCAACTCGTGGTGAAGCACCAAATCGTAACAATATATCAACAAGAACAGAACAAACACGCACATACAACAACGACTACAACAACAACTCAGGATCATCAGTAAGAAACAACTCAGGCTCATCGGTAAGAAGTAGTGGTAGCAGTAACTTCAATAGTGGTAGCAGTTTTGGTTCAGGTAGCGTTCGCGGAGGTGGTAGCTTTGGCGGAGGTGGAAGCACCGGCGGAGGCGGAGGTAGCGTTCGTAGTAGCGGAGGTCGCAGATAAAATGGATGATAAATAAACCACAATGCGCAATATCTTAGGTAATTGTAAATACTAATTATTATGAAAATTAAATTATTTTCGATAATCTCACTCTTGTCACTCGGTGCATACACAGCATCGGCACAAGATCCAATTGATATTTTCAATGTTTCACAAACAAACTTCTCATCCTACACTGCTCGTAGTGCAGCGATGGGTGGTGCGTTTACTGCACTTGGAGCAGATGGAGCATCGGCTAGTATAAATCCTGCTGGGATAGGCATGTACAGAACAAACGACATAGGAATGACAGGTTCGGTGCTTGCCATAAAGGCAAATTCAACAACCAGTGGAGCTCTAGGCAACTACCAATCTTCGGCAAAAGAAACAACAGTGCCATTAAACAATATCACTGCAATGTTTAATGTCTACAACAGTAAGAGTGGATCTGTGCGAGCAATAAACATAGGTTTTGCCTATAATCAAATGCAGAACTACTCCTATAAACAATACACAACAGGAAATTTCACACAGGGCTCGATGGCAGATTTATTTGCTGCAAAACTCTATGATGTAAATCCAAAAGATATATTAAGCAGCTCTAGCGATCCACTTGGCGTATACAGAGAGGCTAGCGCATCATTTTGGGGTCCTATGATGGCATACAACACCGGTCTGCTTTACGTAACAAACGATCAGCCATACAAATACACTCTTTCTAGTGGGGATAATGGCACTCTTTTCCTTGGTGATGAGGTTTATCCTGAGCTCTCATACAACAACACAGGACGTAAAGGCGATTATGCTTTCACCGCAGGATTCAACTTGATCGACAAAATTTACATAGGAGCCACTCTTGCATATCAAGATTATCAATATTCAAAATATCAGCTCTACTCTGAGTTTGCAAACGTAAAAAATAATGCTGGCGATCTTGATCTATACGACTATTCACAACAACTCACAACAACAGGCGATGGTTTCAGTTTTAAATTTGGGATAACTGCCGAACCTATAAAAGGGCTTAAACTAGCTGTTGCTGTTCATGCTCCAACCATCTACAACATTAAAGATGAATATTATGCCGACATGACTTCATATTTCACATCGGGATCAGTAAGATCGCTATCAGCAAGCACTCCTTACTTCCTTTCGGAATATAAAGTACATACTCCAACCGTTTTCCTTGCAGGGATCTCTTATGTGTTAGGCAAAACAGCTATCGTAAGTTTCGACTACGACAGAACATTCTATAACAAAATGAAAGTTGCCAATGGGTTAGGACAAGCAGGGCGGCAATCATTGAATGCAAGCATTGCCGATAACTATCAAGCCGTAAATAATTTCCGTGCAGGTGCAGAATTTAGATTTTTAGGAGTAGGCTACCTACGCGCAGGCTACGCATACTATGGTAATCCTCTAAAAAATGAATCATCAACTGAGAATGTTTGGCACAATATAAGTGGTGGTATAGGTGTAAAGGCTGGCGTTTTCTACTGCGACCTAACATACGTAAATATGCACACCAAAACATCACCACAATACTTCTACCACGAAGATTTTGGCAATAACAATGTAATTAAAAGCGACCAAATTTTCTCTAACAAGATCACACGACATAGCATT
>JAVVZN010000052.1:0-7878 GCA_036650555.1 Rikenellaceae bacterium | reverse complement strand
GCTCCGCCTTTTATGAGATGCGAGGCAAAAGTGTGGCGGAATGTGTGCGGACTGATGTTCTTCTCTATGCCACCATTTTTAGCAGCTTGCTTTATTATTGTGAAGATCATGACACGTGTGAGTTTCCGTCCGCGATTTCCGAGGAACAAAAATTGCTCATGTCGCGTGTCGATAGTTGAGGCGCGTCGCACTTGACGATATAGATCCACCGCCTTCATGGCTTGATTGCCGATCGGAACAAGACGCTCTTTGTCGCCTTTGCCCACTACTCTAATATAGCCATCGTTGAAAAATAGATCTGTCGTTTTAAGTTCGGTAAGTTCGCTTACGCGTAGTCCACAGCCATACAAAACCTCTATTATGGCTCTGTTTCTGTGCGATAGTGGTGCTGATAGGTCAAATGAGTTTATTATCTTCTCAACCTCTTCATATGATAAATAATCGGGGATCCTACGTCCTATCTTAGGAAGTTCAACCAGCTCAGTTGGGAGTTTGGTTATTTTGTCGTAGAGATAAAGATAGTTGAAGAAACTGCGTACACCACTAATAATGCGTGCTTGTGAACTTTTGTTTAATCCCTCATCGTATAGGTGTGCAATGTAGTTCTCAATGTCGGCTAGAGTTATTCGCTCCATTTTTTTGTCGGTGTGGTCTAAAAAACCAGTTATGTCGCGCAAGTACGCCTCAATAGAGTTTGCTGCTAACTTCTTTTCAAGTAGCAAATATGTTTTGTATTCAATTAGTTCCTCTTCTATGTTTATCATGATCGTAAAATGTACTACAAAAATAATATTTTAAAGTGATAATCAGACTATTTTTTATATCTTTGCATACTACCTCTTTCACCTGTCGTGGAATATATTGGTTCTCAATTAAAACAGCTTCTAAGAGTTTTATAATTATTTATTTATGGAAATTTTATTAACAGCGGTATTCTTTATCGGATACCTTATTATTGCTTTGGAGCATCCGTTAAAGATAAATAAGGCGGGCACAGCTTTGATTACGGGCATACTATTATGGATTATATATGCAGCGGCTCCTCAAATGGCAGCGCAATTCAATGCAGCAGACGTCGAGGCTTTCATGAAAGCAAATCCATCAATGCTTTCGTTGTCATTAACAAATCAATGCCTTCATTATATTGTTGATTGGCAGATTATCAATTCGTTGGGTGAAATATCGGAAACGTTATTTTTCCTTATAGGTGCGATGACCATAGTTGAGATTATCGACGTTCACGGGGGATTTGCCATTATCACAAATCGCATCACAACCAAAAGTAAGCTACGTCTTGTTTGGATTGTTGCCATAATCACATTCTTCTTGTCGGCTCTACTCGACAATATGACAACGGCAATTGTGATGATAATGCTTGTGCGAAGAATAATCCCAAACTACAAAGAGCGTTGGGTGTTCGGTTCACTGGTCATTATTGCAGCAAACAGTGGTGGGGCATGGTCGCCCATTGGTGATATTACCACTATCATGTTGTGGGTCAATGGAAATATCACAGCCGATCACATAGTGCCATGGCTCTTCTTGCCGTCGTTTGTGTCGTGCATGATCCCTACATGGATCGGTTCTAGATATCTTCACGGTATGATTATGGAATCAGATAAAGAATCATCAACGCCATCGGGGTTGTCGTTACAAAAGATCATCACTCGTAAAGAGAGTATATCTATTTCGCTATTAGGCATTTTATGTTTGGTGTCGGTTCCTATCTTCAAAAGTGTCACGCATCTTCCTCCGTTTATGGGTATTCTCTTGTCGCTAGGTGTGATATGGGTCTATACAGAATTGGTTTATGCAAAGAAAAAAGGAGTTGATGAATCATTAAAGCATAGGGTCCCAAGGGTTCTACGACGTATCGACACGCCTACGATCCTTTTTTTCCTAGGGATATTATTGGCAGTTTCAGCATTGCAAGCCACAGGAATATTAGGCTCAGCAGCAAAATTCTTAGATACAAATATTCATAATGTCTATGTGACAAATATTTTTATCGGGTTGTTGTCTTCAGTCATTGATAATGTGCCGCTTGTTGCAGCCTCAATGGCAATGTATCCAGTGGCAGATGCAGCTCAAATTGCAGCGTCGATAGATCCTGTTTATATGTCGCATTTTGTTACCGATGGTGTGTTCTGGCAGTTTTTGGCTTATTGTGCCGGTGTTGGCGGAAGTGTGCTGATCATTGGTAGTGTGGCAGGCGTTGTAGTAATGGGTATCGAAAAGATGAACTTTATGTGGTATATGAAAAATATATCACCAATGGCATTAGCTGGTTATCTTGCTGGTGCTGCGGTATATATTTTGCAAGTATGGTTGTTTGCATAATTTTTTACAGGACAATAATAAAAAACAGTCTGAATTTCATTGTTAGTGAAATTCAGACTGTTTTTAAAAGCTGTTTTTGAAGCTCTATTTTCTGATTGCTGCAACACCTGGAAGAACTTTACCCTCCATGTATTCTAGTAGTGCACCGCCACCAGTTGAAACATAGCTTACTTGGTTTGCTAGTCCGAATTTGTTGATACATGCCACAGAGTCGCCGCCACCTATTAAAGAGTAAGCACCTTTTTTTGTTGCTGCAACAATTGCCTCTGCTACGGCACGTGAACCACCTTCAAAGCTCTCCATCTCAAACACTCCGACAGGACCGTTCCAAAGAATGGTTTGTGAGTTTTTGATAACTTCTGCAAATTTAGCTATTGATTTAGGTCCAATATCTAAACCTTCCCAACCATCGGGAATTTCGTTTGAAAGACATACTTTCTTGTTGCAATCATTTTTGAAGTCGTCGCCACAAAGAGCATCTTCAGCCAAAACGATATTAACACCCATTTTCTTAGCTTTGTTTAAGATGTCGAGTGCAACATCAAACTGATCATTTTCGCAGATAGAAAGACCTACCTTGCCGCCCATGGCAGCCATGAATGTGTAGGTCATGCCCCCGCCTAAGATCAAATTGTCTACTCTGCTCATCAAACTTTCGATGATTGTGATTTTAGTCGATACTTTCGATCCACCTAAGATAGCGGTGAAAGGTTTTTTAGCGTTTAGTAGAACTAGGTCTATGGCTTTTAGCTCATTTTCCATGATGTAACCAAACATCTTGTCGTTTGGAAAGTATTCAGCGATCAAAGCTGTTGATGCGTGAGCACGGTGTGCTGTGCCAAATGCGTCGTTTATATAGCAATTTGCATAGCTGGCAAGAGTTTTGACGAATGTTTTTTGTGATGTTTTAACAGCTGCTTTTGCCTCTGCTTTTTGCTCGTCAGTTGCGTCTTCTGCAAGTCCACGTGGTTTGCCCTCTTCTTCTGCATAGAAACGTAGGTTTTCAAGTAGTAGAATTTGACCTGCTTTAAGGTTTGCAGCTTCACTTTGAGCTTTTTGACAGTCGGCAGCAAATATTACTTTTGCACCTAGCAACTCTTCTATTTTGTAGATGATATGTTTAAGAGAGAATTTGTCTGTCACGCCTTTTGGACGACCAAGATGCGACATAAGAATTACAGAACCACCGCCTGTAAGAACTTTTTTAATTGTTGGGATTGCCGCACGGATACGAGTGTCGTCGGTAACTTTAAAATTTTCGTCAAGTGGCACATTAAAATCCACACGGATTATTGCACGTTTGCCATTGAAGTTGTAGCTGTCAATTGATTGCATAGTCGAAATATTTTTTATAGTATTAATTTTGATCTCTTTTTTTACTGCGCAAATATACGCAAATTATTTTACTGCCTCCAATTTTATGGCTAATTCTTTAAGTTGCACGTCGGAGATAGCAGCAGGGGAGTCGGCCATTACATCGCGACCAGAATTGTTTTTTGGGAAAGCAATGTAGTCGCGTATAGATTCTGTGCCACCAAGTAGTGAGCAGAAACGATCGAAACCAAATGCAATACCACCATGAGGAGGTGCTCCATATTTAAATGCGTTTATGATAAATCCGAATTGTTCTTGTGCTTTCTCTTCTGTGAAACCCAGCACTTTGAACATCTTTTTCTGAAGTTCAGCATCATGAATACGTATTGATCCGCCTCCCACTTCTGTGCCATTTAGCACAAAGTCGTAGGCATTGGCGCGTACACTTGCAGGATCGGTATCGAATAGTGCAATATCTTCTGTGAGTGGAGAGGTGAAAGGGTGGTGCATGGCGTAGAAACGCTCTGTTTCATCGTCCCATTCAAGTAGAGGAAAATCTACCACCCAAAGAGGAGAGAAGTTGGAGTTGTTGCGCAACCCTAATCTATCGCCCATCTCCAGACGCAAAGCTGATAGTGCTGGAAGAATTTTCTTCTTCGCTCCGCAAAGGATAAGGATCAAATCGCCCTCTTTTGCTGAGCATTTTGCTGCGATGGCTTTCAACTGATCTTGAGAGTAGAATTTATCTACACTAGATTTGAATACTCCGTTTGCCTCACATTTCACATAAACCAAACCACTTGCCCCAACTTGAGGACGTTTCACAAAATCGGTAAGCGTATCGGTTTGTTTGCGTGTGTAGGTAGCGCAATTTTCGGCTGCTATGGCGCCTATGTATTCTGCCGTATCAAATATTGAGAATCCTGCCCCTTTCACCTCTGAGGTGATGTTGCAGATTTTCATGTCGAAACGAATATCGGGTTTGTCGCTACCATAATATTCCATGGCGTCGGCATATGGCATTCGTGGAAAGGTGTCTTTAAATTCGATGTTGAGCACATTCTTAAATATTGTCTTAGCCATCTTTTCAAATATAGAAAGGATGTCTTCACGCTCAACGAACGACATTTCGCAGTCGATCTGAGTAAATTCGGGCTGGCGGTCGGCACGTAGGTCTTCATCGCGGAAACAACGTACAATCTGAAAATAACGATCAAAACCCGAAACCATCAACAGTTGTTTGAAAGTTTGTGGTGATTGAGGAAGAGCGTAGAACTCACCTTGGTTCATGCGCGAAGGAACCACAAAATCGCGGGCACCTTCGGGCGTAGATCTGATGAGATATGGCGTTTCTATCTCCATGAACCCTTCTGAGTCGAGGAAGTTACGTACCTGCTGAGCCATTTTGTGGCGTAACATCATGTTGCGTTTTAGAGGAGTACGACGTAAGTCAAGGTAACGATATTTCATTCGCAACTCATCGCCACCATCGCTATTGTCTTCAATAGTAAATGGAGGGGTTTCGCTTTTGCTAAGCACTTTCATGTCGGAAGCAATAATCTCAATATCGCCTGTTTCGATTTTTGAATTTTTCGATTGACGTTCAACCACGCTACCGCTTATCTGTATTACATATTCGCGTCCTAGACTCGCTGCCACTTGTTTCACTTGCGAAGGAGAACTCTCCTCTACAACAACTTGTGTGATGCCGTAGCGGTCACGAAGATCAACGAATGTCATCGCTCCGAGTGAGCGGACTTTTTGTACCCATCCTGCGAGTGTGACTTGCTCTTTGGCATTTTCAATGCGTAATTCGCCACACGTGTGTGTTCTATACATGATAATTGTATTATTTTTTATTATTTGATAATTTCTTATTACTTTTATCGGATTTCATAACATGCCCATACTTTGTTTTTTGCATTTTCAAACGCCTTTTTTATGAATATATCGCTTGAGAAAGTGCTAACAACAAAATTTAAATATGAAACCAAAACATATTTTAACTGCAAATGTAATATTTTAATAATAATAAAACAACATAAAACAATCGTGACAAAGTAGTTAAGCAGATTGTGCCTTATAGAAGTGTTGTTAATTATTTATAATATGTTATTTACAGTGAGAAATCAATACCTTTTATCCGTATGGAAAATACAAAAGACGACAAATACTATATGCAATGTGCGCTTGCGGAGGCTAAGTTAGCCTATGAAAGCGACGAGGTGCCGATTGGTGCAGTAGTGGTGCTCGATGGTGTGATAATTGCCAAAGCACATAATCTTGTTGATAGATTGTCGGATCCAACGGCACATGCCGAGATGCAAGCCATAACCTCAGCGGCAAATCATATAGGTGGCAAATATCTGACTGATTGCACAATCTATGTCACAGTGGAGCCATGTCCGATGTGTGCAGCGGCTTTGTCGTGGGCGCAAATTGCAAGAGTGGTCTATGGCACGTCGGAGCCCAAACGTGGCTACACCACCATATCCCCCAAACTACTTCATCCTAAGACAAAAGTCACCACGGGGGTCTGTGGTGATGAATGCAGCGAACTTATGACCACATTCTTCAAAAAGTTACGATAAAAACAGCTTCTAAACCAGAAATGTAAACTATAAAATTATGAACAAAATTACAATGGCATTTATTTTTAGCTCTTTAGCTGCTCTACTTAGTAGTTGTGGCTTGCAAAAAAACACTGTTGCGGCATGGGAAAAACCTCAGATGAGCGCCGATGAGATAGCAAAAGGAGAGTTTACTCCTAGTGTAATGTTGAAGATGGGGCGTTTGAGTGAGCCTCAGTTGTCGCCCGACGGCACACAAATCCTCTATGGCGTCACATATCTAAATATTGAGGAGAACTCATCGCGTACAAACCTCTACATTCAATCTACCCAAGAGGGAGCTGAAGCGGAGATGGTTACGACAGGTGATTTTAAAGATTACAATAATCGTTGGGGCAACGATGGCAAAACCATCTATTTCTTATCGAATCGTTCAAAAGATGCGCAGCTATGGAGTATGGATGTGTCGTCGAAAACAATGAAACAACTCAGCAAGGTTGAAAGTGGAATAAACGGCTTTGAAATAGCGCCTAATGGTGATAAAATTTGGTACACTCAGCAAATTAAAGTAGACCAAACTGCAAAAGACATCTATCCCGACATGCAAAAGGCAAATGTAATGGTGTACGACGATCTTATGGTGCGCCATTGGAACTACTGGCTCGACGGCACATACAGCCATTTGATGGTTGCCACTTTGGGAACAGATAGTCTGTCGGCTGCAAAAGATATTATGCAAGATGAGCCATGGGATGCACCGCTTGCTCCATATTTTGATATATCAGAGGTAAAATGGAACAATGCAGGTAGTCAGCTTGCCTACACCTCTAAAAAGCTGAAGGGATCAGACTACGCATTCAGCACCAATTCCGAGATATATCTATACGACACAGAATCAGGTGTTACCAAAAATCTTACAGAAGGCATGCCTGGCTACGATCGTACCCCCCTGTTCTCTCCAGACGACAAACAAATAGCATGGCTAAGCATGGAACGTCCGGGCAATGAGGCAGACAAATCACGTTTGTTTGTGATGAATCTTATGTCGGGCGAGAAGAGTTATGTGACGAAATCTTTCGACTACAACGCTGCAAACCTTGTGTGGAGCGATAATAATACCATCTATTTCATTGCTCCTATCTCTGCTACTCATCAAATATGTAAAGTTGAGGCGAAAGATAATGCAGAGGTTGCAGTGCTTACAGAGGGGTTGCACGACTACATATCTCTTTCTCTTGCTGGTGGAAAAATGATAGCAGAGAAAACCACACTCTCAATGGCTCCCGAAATATTCTCTATAAATGTTGCCGATGGTAAAGATAATCAGCTGACATCTATAAATAAAGATATATACGCCAATATAAAATTGGGAGAGGTGCAAAAGCGAATGATAAAAACAACCGATGGCAAAGAGATGCTCACATGGGTGTTGTTGCCTCCGGATTTCGATAGCACAAAAACTTATCCTGCATTACTATATTGTGAGGGTGGACCTCAAAGTGTGGTTAGTCAGCGTTGGAGTTACCGTTGGAACCTTCAGCTTATGGCATCGCATGGTTATGTTGTTGTGGCACCAAACCGTCGTGGGCTACCATCGTTCGGACAAGAGTGGCTAGATCAGATCTCAGGCGATTATAGCGGTCAAAACATAAAA
>JAVVZN010000051.1:0-8099 GCA_036650555.1 Rikenellaceae bacterium | reverse complement strand
GATTCAGATGACGCGACACATGCGGTGAAAGGTAAACAACCAAATTTATTGGGTTTGTACGACATGGCCGGTAATGTTACGGAGTGGTGCCGCGACAAATTGACCGACGATCCATATCCAACTGCACCCGATGAGAATAATCCTGTGGTAGATCCTTACATCAATGTAACTACTGGAAACACTTTTATTGTTCGTGGGGGATGTTGCTCTGATGAGCCAGACAAGTGCCGCTCTGCAAGACGTAATGATGAGAGAGATGATTTAGCTAATGCTCTTATCGGGTTCCGTCTTATTCTTATTCCTTAGAAGCTATTTTAATGGTAATGTGCCTGTTTCTTTGAATAAGGAATGGGCATTATTGTTTGTACATATCATCTACCACCCATGCTTTGAAATCGGCAGCTTTGTTCTTGCTCACATAAATACGTTCTGGCACGTCTGTGTTGAGAGTGACAAGCAAGCGATTATCAAACCAGATGGTTATCTCTTTAATGCTATCACGAGCCACAATAAATTGTTTGTTGGCACGATAGAAGTCATTCGGATTTAGATCGGCAAAAATTTGTTCCAATGTTTTGGAATATGAGTATGCGTTGCCATCTTTTAATATGATCTGAGTGTTTTTTTCAGTTGTATAGAAGTATGAGATATCATGAAAGTCGATTGGCAGTAGCTTGTCTTTTAACTGTATGAGAAGTCGGTTTTTGTATCGAGGCTTTGGAGAGAGTTGCGTTAATCTCGCTAAGTAATCTTTAACGTCTTTGCGGGTCAAGATATTGAATTTATTTAGAGCTCGCTGCATATCTTCCGTCTTGATAGGCTTTAGCAGGTAGTCAATGCTATTTAACTTAAACGCATCTATTGCATATTCATCGTAGGCTGTGGTGAATATGATTGGTGTTTCAATCTTGATGTTCTCAAATATCATAAACGAAGAGCCATCTGATAGGTGTATATCCATAAAGATCAAATCGGGTTCAGCGTTTTTTTGCAACCAAGATGTGGTCTGCTTCACACTCTCGGTGTTTGCCACGACGTCTATTGTTGGGTCTATTTCATTTAGAATATCCACCAAACTTTCGTAAGCGGCAGTTTCATCTTCTACTATCAATACTTTCATTACTCACTAAATTAATGGTAAATATACAACGAATGTGACCCCATCATTTTCAACCCTAATTTGCCTATTCATAAGTAACGAAAAACGGTTCTCTAGATTTTTAAGCCCGGTGCCATTGGTGATAGGCGTTGTGAGTTTGGGATGAATATGGTTTGATATTATCAACTCTTTTTCGTCATTTATCAAAATGCTAACCACCATCTTATGATCGCTGTCGATAGTGTTGTGAACAACAATATTTTCAAGAATAGGAAGTATGGAGAGTGTAGGCAGCCGATAAGAAAACATTTCAGGTGCAATATTAATGTCGTATCTTAATTTACCGGCAAAACGCACCTCCATCATATAGCTGAAAGCCTCAACAAAACCTAACTCTTCACCAAGTGTGACAATGCCTTTCTTGCTGCTTTGCAAAATATAACGAAAAACATCCGACAACTTATTTATATAAGTGAGAGTGATCTTATCATCTTTTTTTCTGATCAACGAAGTCAAACCGTTTAGTGAGTTGAAGAAAAAATGGGGATTAATCTGGTTTGTCAATGCGCTGTATCGACTTTGCAGATTCTCCATTTTAAGTTTTTCTATCTCTTGTTCTTTTTGTCGTTGCTGCTTATACATCAAGATGATATGCCCCATAAAGGTGCAAAGAACACCCATTATGAAAAATTGGAATAAGATCAAACTACCGAAATGTCGGATCTTAGTGTAGATTAGAAAAGAGACACCTCCATAGATAGCGTAGCCAACGGTGCAGACTAACGTGTTGTACCAGAAGCGTTTCTTTAATGATATTGTTTTGATCTTTTCTAAATTTATCTTTATCAATAAAAACAAAAACCCAGTATAGAAAGCATAACGGAAGATAAAAAATAGTATGTAACTCATCCTCCTTGTCTGCTGCATGAAATTCAATTCAAATGGGATCCATGTTATCTCAGGATAGATCACAAACAAACTACACCCTAAACTTATTAGAAGTATTTTGTAAGAGGAGTATGTTTTAGCCAGATCTATCATTTTTTATCTGTTATTGAAGTTAATAAATTTTAGTGATCAACAATTTGTTACTACATAAAGCAATCACTAGTAATACTTTTTCATGTAGCAACTAATCTCACAAAGATAATTGCTAGGTTCTATTTAACCAAATAAAATTATTGTTTATAGTCACTACTGCTTTCTGCAATATCTTTCAATTTTTTTTCTATCTTTGCTAAATGATTTTTTCGGAAGTATTAATAATTAATTTACTACATATAATATGAAAACAACAGCATTTACGAAGTATCATGAACAATCTGGAGCTAAGATGGCTTCATTTGCAGGCTATAATATGCCGATAGAATTTTCAGGAATAAACGATGAACATGCCACAGTACGTGGTGGTGTAGGCGTTTTCGATGTTAGCCACATGGGTGAAATATGGGTCAAAGGTGATAAGGCGTTGAATTTCTTACAGAAGGTAACAACAAATAATGTTGCAGCACTTTTCGATGGTAAAATTCAGTATTCTTGTTTTCCAAACGGCAAAGGAGGAATTGTTGATGATTTACTTGTTTATAGAATAGATGCAGTAACCTATCTTTTGGTTGTTAATGCCTCAAATATTGAGAAAGATTGGAACTTCTTATGCGAACATGCGCAAGAAGATGGTTTAGTGATTGGTAAAGAGCTATACAACGCATCGGATGAGATAGCACAACTTGCAGTTCAAGGACCACTAGCCATGAAACTAGTCCAAAAACTATGTAAAGAGAGCGTTGAAAACAACGAGTACTACACATTTACAAAAACAAATGTGGCAGGAGTGAGCGCAATACTATCTATCACTGGTTACACAGGATCGGGTGGATGTGAGATATATGTTGCAAACGAAGATGCCGATAAACTTTGGGCTGCACTGTGGGAGGCTGGCGCTGAGTTTGGATTGAAATCTATCGGTTTGGGTGCGCGCGACACTTTGCGTTTGGAATCTGGTTTCTGTCTGTATGGCAATGATATAGACGACACCACATCGCCTATTGAGGCAGGACTAGGTTGGATCACCAAATTTATCGACGGCAAAAACTTTATTGATCGCGATAAAATGGAGAAACTGAAAGCCGAAGGTGTTTCACGTAAACTGGTGGCTTTTGTGATGGAAGACAGAGGTATTCCTCGTCATGGCTACACCATTGTAGATGGAGAGGGCAACGAGATAGGTCATGTCACCTCAGGCACAATGTCGCCATCGCACAAGGTTGGTTTCGGCATGGGTTATGTTAAGACTCAATTTAGTAAATTAGATAGTGAGATATTCATAGTGGTACGTGATAAAAAGTTAAAGGCTAAAGTTACAAAACTTCCTAACGGACTACAAAAATAGCGTTATATTCATACCTCTGCCTTACATATTGGGTAGAGGTATTATTTACTATTGTTGTCCGTTAAAATTTCAAACACTGTGTGTAATAGTATGACTTACTTTTATTTATAGCATACTTACGGACTAAGTAGCTTGGAAATCTCCACTATTGACATAGGTAATAAATCAACAGCTTCTTAATATTGATTGCTATAATTGGTACTTAACAAGTGTCGTCACAGATCGTTAATAATACGTATCATGAAAAAATTATTTCTATTTTTTGCCATGTTTATGGCAATTACCGTAAGTGAATGTTATTCTCAATCGGGAAAATCACAAAAGAGAATACAGCGTTACAAACAAGAGTCAATGGTGAAGGCTTACATAGAGCGAATGGTGTCCGACACCACATTTATGATCTCAATATCTCAGGGTGGATCAACAGCCTACAACTCTTCACTCGGATTGCCAGGCATAAGTTCGTATTCTGGTTATTTTGTTAAGTTCGTGAAGAATCGATTTGCAGCCTACCTACCCTACTCAGGTGCACGTACAGGATCATCGCTAACAGGAGGTGGCATTGATGTCGATGTGGAAGATTATAAATTGCTAATAGAGCGAGGTAAGAAAGGAACATCATGGCATATACATGTTGAATGTGCCACAACTAAGGGTGATCATGAAAACTATATATTTGATATTGATCTATCTGACAAAGGGGTGGCATCAATGTCTGTTCTCTCTTCTGCACGTGAATCTGTTAATTATTTGGGCGGTATAGCTGAATTGTCGAAAGAAGATTTTAATGTTAAATAGTCGTCGCTGAAAAGTGCCTTAGGATTACTTTCCACGGAAACGGCACATATTTCACAGATTTTGAGCTATAATAATGCTCAAGTACCGAAAGGTAAAAATTTACAAGCCACATAGTACATAAATGTGCTATAAACAAAAGTAAATCACACTATTACAACCTATATTTGAAATTTTATCGGACATTAATAATATCATACACACAAAAAAACCTGCTCATTGAGCAGGTTTTTTTGTGTGTATGAAATAAGTTGATTATTTCTTAAATGCTTGTTTGTAGCCATCTATTTTATTCCAACCTCCACGAGTGAAATCTGGAACTTCAACAGGAGCAAATCCATTCTCTAATGAAATAGCAGAAAGTGGAATTACAGAACACCATTCAGCTAAGTCGTAAACATCCATATCTAAAGGTAGACCGTTTTGTAGGCAATAAATTAAACGGTAGTCCATGATGAAGTCCATTCCACCGTGTCCGCCGACTTCTTTAGCTCTAGTTTCTAGTTCTTTTAGAATAGGGTGTTTGTATTTTTCCATAAGAGCTTTTTTAACATCTTCAGGAAGATATTCGTGAGCGCTTAGTTTTTCAAAGTCTGGTGAAAGATCTGCACCCACTGCCTCGCCTGAAAGAGCGTAGCCTGCGTTAGGGTATTTGTTTGCAAAACCTTTAGTACCTGAAATTTGATACATACGACTGTATGGGCGAGGTGACACAACATCGTGTTGAAGATGTATTGTTCTGCCTTTTTCAGTGCTGATCATAGTCATTGTGTGGTCGCCAGCTTTGTAATCTGGAGCATCTTCGCCTTTAAGTTGCTTAACTACTGCAGGACCTTGAAGTGGTTTTGTGTCCATTGCCACAAGAACATTCATTTTGTCGCCACGGTGCATGTTCATAGCTTGACAAACTGGACCTAAGCCGTGTGTAGGGTAAGAGTCACTTCTGTGTTTGCGATTGAAATCTAAACGCCAGTTATTCCAATATAATCCCCAGAATGGAGCAAGATTGTGCATGTATGCACCTTCGCCATGGATAACTTCGCCTAGCAAGCCTTGTTGAACCATGTTAAGAGTTGTTAATTCGTAGAAGTCATAAACGCAATTTTCAAGCTGCATGCAATGTTTACGAGTTTGTTCAGCAGTGTTTACAAGATCCCAAATTTCTTCTAAGCTTGTTGCTGAAGGAACTTCAATTGCAACATGTTTGCCATCTTTCATTGCTTGTACACCAATCATAGCGTGGCTTGACCAGTCGGTAGCAACGTAAACAAGATCAACATTAGGAAGAGCTGTTACTTTGCGCCATACTGCTGTATCGCCAAAAAATTCTTCTGCTTTTGGTCTACCTGCTTTTGCAAGTATTTCGTTACATTTTTTAGTGTTTCCCTCAATAACATCACAAAGAGCAACAATTTCAACTCCTGGAATGTTTGCCATGCAATAAACTGCTCCAGGTCCGCGCTGACCTAAACCGATAAATGCAACACGAACGTTTGGAATTGGATCGGTTACAAGGTCTAGCACATCTTGCTGACCTTCTGGGCGTACAGGAACTTCTGTTTTGATAAGTTTAGATTCGCCTTCAGTTGATTTTGTGCCCGTTTGGCAGCAAGAACTGAAAGAAAATACCAAAGCAACAGAAGCCGCAACTAACGCTGTTTTAGTAAAACGTAGTAGGTTTTTCATCATCATTTTATTTATATTTAGAAAATTATGCTTGTTTGCAAACATCACTAAGACGAACAAAGAGCTCATCTACTTTTTCCATGATTTCATTACGTAAAGCAGCGTAATGTTTTTTTACTAATCCTTTATTCTTTTTATCAGCAGGATTATTCGCTTTTTCAATGAATTTATTGCGTTCATCAATAGCATCTTCAATGATTTCCAACACAGATTCTCTTGATTTACCGCCAAGGATTAAGCATGTGTAACAGTCGGAAATAACTGCACTTACTAAATAATCAATCTCTTTTTTGACACTTTTTAAACTTGCCATTCTCTTAAATTTAATTTTAAACAATCTATGACACATAGTGCCCATTTTGTTTACAAAGATAATCTATAAATTAAAACAATGCAACTTTTTTTAACTGTTTGCTTTAAATTGTTAATTTATATGTTTTTTTAAGAAACTTATTAAACAGTTTTTAAATATAAAATGACTCTAACCAGCGGTCAATTGTCACAAAGTTTTCGCCATAAATATCTTTAGCACGGTCGGCAGCGCTGCCATGAAGGAAAACACCTACTCGTGCTGCATTGAGTGGTGATAATCCTCTTGCCAACATTGCTGCAATTATGCCTGCGAGCATATCGCCACTTGCTGCCCGTGACATTGATGGATTGCCACTAGAATTAAAATAGATGTCACCTTCAGATGCCACTGCGCTATTAGCTCCTTTTAACACCACTGTGCAGCCACTCTCATCACTTAGGCTAATAAGCTTATCTAGTTTCTCTTTGTCGCTGCTCCAGCTACCTACCAATCTGCGAAATTCTCCTACATGTGGAGTCAGCACCGATCCTTCCGGGATCAAATGTCGTAGCTCTATGTTTTCAGCAATGAGATTTAGTGCGTCGGCATCAATTACCATAGGCACAGATTGGGCGTTACATTTAAGAAAGAGATCCGATAAGGCTTCAATTGTTGCACTCTCTTTACCCAATCCCATCCCTACGCACACCGTACTATATCTTTCAACGTCGGGTGCGGTGGCAAAGAATGAGTCGTTGTTTCGCATGATCATTGCCGTAGGAATGTTTGCATAGACAGCAGGCTCATATATTCGCGGAGTGAATATCGTAACGGCTCCACAACCCACTGCCTCAGCACCACGAGCAGCTATTATGGAGGCTCCGAACATGCCTTGTCCGCCACCTATTATTAATAAAGAACCAAAATTAGCTTTATATGCAAATTTTTTTCGCTTTGGAATCAAGCCAGTAATGTTGTCGGTGTAGTGGTAGTTTGTGGCACACTCTTCAATTGCTTGAGGGTCGTAGCCTATATCTATAATAGAAATCTCGCCTGCACATTCGCCCGACAAAGGCATAAGCATAGGAAGTTTCGGCGAGTAGATGGTGAATGTGTGATCTGCACAAACGATGAGCTTATTCACATCAGCAATTGAGCTACCCATTCCCGATGGAGTATCAATGGCAACTACTTTGTATTTTAAACGGTCTAGGTCATTTATCAGTTGTATCAATTCACGTAAATCATCACTGTAAACACTAGTAGTGTAGCCTATGCCGAAAATAGCATCTACCACAACGCCACTCGGCTCCTCTTCAATCCAATTGAAAAATTCATACACAGAATATGTGATTTTAATATCGGAAGGTAACATGCGAAAATTCTCACAATATTCATCAGAGCAAGCTGCATAATCAAAGAGGGCAAGAACATGAACCGAAAACCCTTGAGTAGTGAGCATTCTTGCCATCGCAAGCCCATCGCCACCATTACCTCCTTTACCAACGGCTATATACACATTCATTGGAGAGAACAATTCTGTAAATCGTTCGGTAAGCTTTGTCGCAGCGCGTTCCATAAGCTCCCATGATGAGATATTTTGACGCTCCATTGTAGAGCAATCTATCTCTTTTATTTGTAATGCTGTTAATATTTTCATAGTTGAAAATTATTAAACATGGATATTACTTGATTTTACAAATATAAGAATTTTGGTGACGGATTATTAGTGACGGATAAAAATTTTATGTTTTTTTTATATTATTTTATGTTTTTCCATCTAGGTTAGGCGAAAAACGAAATTAATAAATTAACTCTCAAAATAGTTAAAAATATCT
>JAVVZN010000050.1:0-8100 GCA_036650555.1 Rikenellaceae bacterium | reverse complement strand
AGTATAAAGGTTAGTGACAATGTCAAAAGACGCTTTATATATTGTGAAAACATTATGACAGTGATAGTTGATTTGAGCAATGGTCCTTCAAAAGAACCCGACCCATACCATTCTCATCCTCATGAACAAACCACTTATGTGGCACATGGTGAGGTGCTTTTTTTGATTGAAGGGCAGGAGCCTGAAAGATTAAAAGAGGGCGATTTAGTAGCTATTGAGTCGGGTAAAAATCATGCCATTCAGCTACTTAGCCGTAGTGCAAGATTGATTGATAATTTTACTCCGGTGCGCGAAGATTTTCTTATCGGCAGGTGAGCATTGTCATAGCTCAAAATCTGTGAAATGTGCAGCGTTTCCGTGGAAAGTAATCATACGGCACTTTTTCAGCGACGACTAAATAATAAACTCTATCTCTTTGAATAGGTAGCTTTCACGCGTTGAGCTGTCTTTCTCAACTATCAACTCTCCTTGCGGATGTACGGCAATTATTTTGCCTGAAAATACGCCGCTCTTATCTTTATATGTGTGAGTCTCATTGTGTCGATAGAGATAGTTTATGTATTCGGTGTCAATCAGCGCTCTCTCTTCAACTGCGAGAAAATTGTAGAGTTTGAGTAGGTGTAGGGCAAAATCGTTTAGTAGTGTGTTGCGGTTTTGCTCTTCTCCTAATATATTAATTATTGATATTGGATTTGGTGCTGAACTCTTAAATTCGGTTTGGTTCACATTGATCCCTACGCCAGCAATACATTTTAAAATTGTGCCTTGTGTGGTGATGCTATTTTCGATCAATATGCCGCATATCTTTTTATCATCTACATATATATCGTTTGGCCATTTAATTTTTGCATTAATATCTATATCTTCCAATGTGTAAACAACTGCAAGTGAAACTATTTTCGATAGATAGAATTGCTGGGAGGCTGTTAGAAATTCTGGCATTAATGTGATTGAAAATGTGAGATTTTTTTTAGGTTCACTCTCCCATGTGTTACCTCGTTGTCCGCGTCCTTTGGTCTGTTGTTCTGCTATAAACACACTCCATGGCTCATTGCATGCGGCAGCTAGATCGTTTGTTGATGAAACAGAATCGTTGTATATTATATTAATCATCTTTCTTCATAATTTTCCACAAAGATATTTATTTATTGTACATAGAACAAAATATGTTATATTTGCACTATTATTAATGGAACAGAGAGCTATGAAAACTGAACTTGAAAAGTATAACTATTTAAACAACAGCGCGTTGTTTGTGATTGTGTGCTCTGTTGCCTTGTCGAATATTGAACGACGACGACGATAGTTTTTCGGCTACGTGTCGGAAGTTTTCCTTTAAATTTTATGCTCGGTGGTGTTTTGTGCTGCCATTTTCCAGCATTTTTTACAACAATCTGATATTATTTGTTAAATACTCAACAAGCATAAAATGCTTGTTTTAGTGTAGAATATATCAAAAACGAATTTATTTATTTATTGTATAGTTTTATTTCTAAAGAGAAGAAATGACAATTGATGATTTCGTGGTTATAGTTGCCACAAGTGAGCACACAAAGTTTGCCGAAGAAATTTGTACTGAGATGCACGAATCGGCGAAGGCGAGAGGAACAGGTATTGCAAAACGTTCTCCTGAATATGTGGCTCAAAAGATGATCGACTCTAAAGCGGTTATCGCTTTCCATAAAGATGGACGTTGGGCAGGTTTCAGTTATATTGAAACTTGGGGTCATGGTGATTACGTTGCTAATTCAGGTTTGATTATATCGCCTCCATTTAGAAAATTAGGTTTGGCTAAGGCCATCAAAACTAAAACTTTTGCACTTTCGTTAAGGCGATTTAAAGGGGCAAAATTGTTTGGTTTGACCACAGGGCTTGCCGTTATGAAGATCAATTCAGAGCTCGGTTATCACCCAGTTCCATATTCTGAGCTTACAGACGACGAGAATTTCTGGAAAGGTTGCGAAAGTTGTGTCAATTATTTGATACTAAATATTAAAGAGCATAAAAACTGTTTATGTACTGCAATGATTTTCGATCCTAATGTGCAAACTCCTCCTATTGATGTAGATGAAGTTTTGAAAGGTGACGCATACATAACAGAATAAAATTATAAAAAATATTGAAGATATGAAAAAGGTAGTTTTAGCATTTAGTGGAGGGTTAGACACATCATATTGTGCAATTTATCTTGCAAAAGAGATGGGATTAGAGGTGCATGCAGCAATTGCAAACACTGGTGGATTCTCGGCTGATGAGCTTAAAAATATTGAAAAAAGAGCTATTGCATTGGGTGTAAAAAGCTTTAAAAATTTAGATGTCACACAAACATACTACAACAACACCATCAAATATATGGTGTTTGGTAATATGCTTAAAAACTCAACATATCCACTTTCTGTAAGTGCTGAACGTATTTCGCAAGCCACAGCTATTGCTGAATATGCAAAAGAAATGAAAGCCGATTACATCTGCCACGGTAGCACAGGTGCTGGAAACGACCAAGTGCGCTTTGATATGATATTCAATATATTGGCTCCTGAAATTGAAGTTATTGCGCTTATACGTGATCGTAGATTGAGTCGTGAAGAAGAAATTTCATACTTACGTGAGAATGGTGTTGATTATGATTTTAAAAAAGCAGAATACTCTATAAATCAAGGTATTTGGGGAACATCAATTGGGGGTAAAGAAACTCTTACCAGCAACCAAACACTTCCAGACAGTGCATATCCTTCAAAATTAACAAAAGAGGGTAGCGAAAAACTTACTTTGACTTTTGTAAAAGGTGAGCTTACTGCTGTGAACGGTGTAAAATATGGTAATATAGCTGCAATTCAGAAGGTGCAAGAGATAGCTGGTGCTTATGCAATCGGTCGTGACATGCACATTGGTGATACAATAATAGGTATTAAAGGTCGTGTAGGTTTTGAAGCTGCTGCTGCTATGGTGATCATAAAAGCGCACCACATGCTAGAAAAACATACTCTTACAAAATGGCAACTTTTCTGGAAAGAGCAAATAGCAAATTTCTATGCAAACCATCTTCACGAAGGTCAATATTATGATCCTGCAATGCGCGACATGGAGGCTATGTTCCAAAGTAGCCAAGAGTTTGTAAGTGGTAATGTCATCATTACTCTATATCCATATCGTTTTGAAATGGTTGGTATTGAGTCAGATCATGATCTTATGTCGAATAAGTTTGGTAGCTATGGTGAGATGAACAACTCATGGAGCGGAGATGATGTTCGCGGATTTGGTAAGATATTCGGCAATCAAGTGTCGATATATCGTTTAGTTAATGATTTAAATAAAAAATAAATGATAATAAAAGCGGGAATCATCGGTGGAGCAGGTTACACTGGGGGTGAGATGTGTAGACTTCTCATAAACCACCCTTTCGTGGAGCTTTGTTATGTGCATAGTAACAGTAATGCTGGAAATTACCTATGGGAGGTACATACTGATCTTTATGGTGATACCGACATGAAGTTCTCAGCCGAGTTCAACTCAGATATTGATGTTATGTTTCTCTGTGTTGGTCACGGTGATGCTCGTAAGTTTCTGGAGAATAATGTCGTTGCGCCACATGTCAAAATAATTGATCTGAGTCAAGATTTTCGCCTTAGCGCAAAATCTGTTATTGGAGATCGTAAGTTTGTGTATGGTCTGTGCGAGGCAAATCACGATGCAATAGCTGCTGCAAGCAACATAGCGAATCCAGGTTGTTTTGCCACAGCTTTGCAACTAGCTATATTGCCTTTAGCTCACGGCAAGTTGCTTAGCTCAGATATTCATGCTAGTGCAATAACCGGTAGCACAGGTGCAGGTCAGAAACCTTCTGCCACAACACATTTCAGTTGGCGTAGCTCTAATATGTCGGCATATAAAATGTTCTCTCATCAACATCTTCTAGAGATTGGAGAAACATTGCATTCTGAGCAGAACAGCTTTGCTGGCGATGTGAATTTCGTGCCTTACCGTGGCGATTTTCCGCGTGGTATTATTGCTACCGTCTACACCAAAACCTCATTAAGCATAGAGGAGTTGGTGGCGCTCTACAAAAATTTCTATTCTGATGCACCGTTTACTCATGTGTCGGAAACAAATATTCATCTTAAACAAGTTGTCAATACAAATAAAGCTATTGTGTTCATCGAAAAACATGGCGACAATGTTGTTATTGTTTCAGAGATCGACAACTTACTGAAAGGTGCCGCTGGACAGGCTGTTCAGAATATGAACATCATGTTTGGAATAGATGAGAAAGCAGGGTTGAAATTGAAACCGCTTGCTTTTTAATTTTTAATATTATTAGTTATGATAAAACCTTTTGCAGTCTACTCATTATACGATGTAACCATAACAAAAGCCAAAGGCTCACATGTTTGGGATGATAAGGGAGTGGAGTATTTAGATATGTATGGTGGACATGCCGTGATTTCAATTGGACACACAAACCCACGTTATGTTAAAAAACTAACAGAGCAGTTGTCGTCTATTGGATTTTATTCTAATTCAGTGAGGATTCCGCAGCAAACAGAACTCTGTGAGAAATTAACAAAACTCACAGGTAAAACCGATTATCAATTGTTCTTATGCAACTCAGGTGCTGAGGCAAATGAGAACGCAATGAAATTGGCGTCATTTCATACAGGTAAAAAGAAGATAATAGCTTTCAAAGGATCGTTCCATGGTAGAACATCTCTAGCGGTGGCTGCCACAAACAACCCTGCTATTGTTGCGCCAGTAAATGAAACACCAAATATAATATTTCTACCTTTGAACGATGTAGATGCTTTAGAGAAATGTTTTGCTGAAAATTCTGATATTGCTGCTGTAATTGTTGAAGGTATTCAAGGTGTTGCTGGTATTGTGGAGTCGAGCAAAGAGTTTCTGCGTGCCATTCGTTCCCAATGTGATAAACATGGGGCTGTCTATATTGCTGATAGTGTGCAATGTGGTTGTGGAAGAAGTGGATCTTACTACTCTCACGACTGGGCGGGAGTTGATGCCGACATATATTCTATGGCAAAAGGAATAGGCAACGGTTTCCCTATGGGTGCAATTCTTATATCGCCAAAGTTTGTCCCTAAATATGGAATGTTGGGCACAACTTTCGGAGGCAACCATCTAGCATGTGCTGCTGCCATTGCTGTGGCTGATGAGATGATAGATAATAATCTGATTGAAAATGCTCGTAAGATAGGCGACTATCTGATCACAGAACTCAAAAAGATAAAAGAGATAAAAGAGGTTCGCGGTCGTGGATTGATGATCGGAATAGATCTCGGATATGATAGTGCCGAGACTCGCAAAAAACTGCTTTACGACGAGAAGGTGTTCGTTGGTTCAGCAGGAAATAAAAACGTTGTACGTTTGTTGCCTGCTCTTAATGTAACAAAACAGCATGCAGATCAATTTCTAACGGCATTCAAAAAGATAGTATGCAAGAATTAACAGTTGTTAAGATTGGAGGCAATGTGGTGGATAACCCCACATTGCTATCTAGTTTTCTAAAAGAGTTCGCTCTGATAGGCTCGCCTAAAATTTTAGTGCATGGAGGAGGCAAGATTGCCACTACCATCTCTAAGGCGTTGGGTATTGAATCAACTATGATTGGTGGGCGACGCGTGACTGATGAGCGCACCTTAGATGTTGTCACCCAAGTGTATGCTGGTCTTATAAACAAAAAAATTGTGGCATCATTGCAATCTTTTGGTAGTAATAGTTTCGGTCTTTGTGGTGTTGATGGTGCATCTATTATTTCAAAGCGAAGAGCTGTGGAGCCTATTGATTTTGGTTTTGTGGGCGATCCTGTGGTTAGTAAATTTGGAGTTTCAACATTTACTATGTTGCTCAATAATGGATGTGTGCCTATTGTAGCGCCAATCACATTATCAACTGAGGGGGAGTTGCTAAACACCAATGCCGACACTGTGGCTCAAACTGTTGCAGTGGCGCTTTCTAAGATTTATAACGTTCGTTTGATCTATTGTTTTGAGAAAAAAGGGGTGTTATTGAATGTAGACGACGAAAATTCTGTTATTGAAGCTATTGATTTTCTTAAATTTCAAGAGTTACGCGCACATGGAGTCGTTTCGGAAGGCATGTTACCAAAATTGGAGAATGCTTTCGAGGCTTTGAAAAGTGGTGTTGATAGAGTGATAATACGTAGTAGTTCTGATTTGCTTAATGGAATAGGAACCACACTATTTATGTAAATAAAGTAAAAAAAGAGTTGGTTGATAATATATATTATCAACCAACTCTTTTTTTATAGCTGTTTTTTTAATAACTTTGCAACAAATTTAAGACATTAAGCACGTTGTGCTTTTATTGTTTTGTTGTTCATCAACGCTTGTTGTTGTGGGTGGAAACATTACAATAATTACTTAACATTACTCTATTTTATGGCAGACAGTACATTACTATCCAAATTAGATGGTATAAAAGCTAAATTCAACAATATCGCTGAGCAAATCACACAACCTGATGTTATGTCGGATATGAAGCGTTATATTAAATTGAATAAAGATTATAAAGAACTTATGCCTGTGGTTGAGGCTAGCGATAAGTATCAAAACGCTTTTGATAATCTCGAATCGGCAAAAGAATTATTGACAACAGAGAAAGATGAAGAGATGCGCGACATGGCTCGTGAGGAGATTGATGAGTTGGAAGAGTATCTTGAAAAGTTGGAGACAGATATTAAACTGATGTTAATTCCTGCTGATCCTCAAGATAGCAAAAATGCTATCGTCGAGATCCGTGGCGGAAGTGGTGGCGATGAGGCTGCTATTTTTGCTGGCGATCTGTTCCGCATGTATCTGCGTTTCTTTGAAAAAAGAGGTTGGAAATACGAAATAACATCTGAGAGCGAAGGCACGTCGGGTGGTTACAAAGAGGTGGTTATAAAAGTCATGGGCGATGGTGTCTATGGTGTTCTGAAATATGAATCTGGTGTGCATCGTGTGCAACGTGTGCCTCAGACTGAAACACAGGGTAGGGTACACACCTCAGCATCAACAGTTGCGGTGCTTCCAGAGGCCGATGAGTTTGATGTCGATATTAAGATGGAAGACATACGTAAAGATACTTTCTGCGCGTCAGGTCCGGGTGGTCAATCGGTAAATACCACTTATTCCGCTATCAGACTAACCCACATACCAACAAATATAGTGGTGCAATGTCAGGATCAAAAATCACAGCTTAAAAACTTCGATAAGGCATTAGAAGAGTTGCGTACGCGTATCTACAACTTAGAATATCAAAAATACCTAGACGTAATATCGTCAAAACGTAAAACAATGGTTTCCACAGGCGACCGTTCTGCGAAGATCCGTACATACAACTATCCCCAAGGTCGTGTGACAGATCACCGCATAAACCTTACACTCTACAATCTTGCTGCGGCAATGGATGGCGATATTCAAGAGATAATTGATGCACTTCAATTTGCTGAGAACTCAGAGCGTTTGAAAGCTGCAAGCGAATAATAATAATAAGTAGTGGCATGAACAGAGCAGAATTATATGAGCAGATCATCAAAAAACGTAGTTTTTTATGTGTTGGGCTCGACACTGATATAACCAAAATACCACAACATCTTCTAGCATGTGAAGACCCTATCTTTGAGTTCAATCGTGCTATCATTGATGCCACAGCTCCATTTACTGTGGCATACAAACCAAATCTAGCATTTTACGAAACCTATGGAACAAAAGGTTGGGTGGCGTTTGAAAAGAGTGTGGAGTATATAAAAGCAAATTATCCTGATATATTCATCATAGCCGATGCTAAGCGTGGCGATATAGGCAACACCTCAAAGATGTATGCTAAAGCATTTTTTGAGTCTACTAGTGTAGATGCTGTAACTCTATCTCCATACATGGGTAGCGACACTGTTGCCCCATTTCTAACATATCCAGGACGTTGGGCTGTGGTGCTAGCTCTAACATCAAATCCATCGGCATCGGATTTTGAACTAGCCGATTTAGCAGAAGGTGGAAAGCTCTACGAAAAAGTTCTGAATGTATCAAAAACGTGGGGCACAACCGACAACATAATGTATGTGGTAGGTGCCACCAAAGCAGAGAT
>JAVVZN010000049.1:337-8364 GCA_036650555.1 Rikenellaceae bacterium | reverse complement strand
CAAAGCAGCCATGCCTGTTGCTGCTGTAATAAACTGGAACAACATAATAACAAATAATTGAGTGAAATATGTCACTCCGCTCTCACCACTGTAATGTTGTAGGTTGCAATTAACCATGAAACTAATACATGTGTTGAATGCCTGTGATGCCTCTTGTCCAATATTTCCATCGGGGTTGAGTGGTAGGATGCCTTGCAACACCAGTAGAACCATGCCCCAGATAAACCAAAATAGATTTACTGTGAGCAAGACAACTAAAAAACGTTTCCACGTCATCTCCTCTTTGGGATCAATACCGCAAATGCGATAAAGAAAGTTTTCAAAACGATCAAGAAAATCCAGTAGCGACTTCTCGCCTTTGTACACTTTTGCAATGTAGCGTCCTAATGGATAGCTTAGAGCTATCATAAACATTATTTGCAAAACAATTCCAATAATTTCTATATTCATTTCAGTTTAGAATTTTTCTGGTTTAATAAGCACATAAGTCAAATAGCCAAACATGGCTACACTTAAAATTAGTAGGGTAGTAAACATAATTTATATTTTTTCAAACCAATTAATAGAGGCGTAAAAAACGCCGTAACACATAAATACCAAGGCGATAAGTACAATAAGCAATAACATTTCATCCATTTCATCTATTTTTTATAAGTTAATATTGTGTTCAACAAAGACTACACTTTAAAGAGAATCCTAGCATCTGCCGTAAGCAGCTACTGAAAAAAACTCTAATAGGGTTTTCGTTTTTTAAACACTACAAGTGCCTATTTTCTTCTTAAATACCTTATATGTTAATTCTATGCCATAAAATACAACGCGTTGATAACTAATAGATTGGCGTTTTACCAAAATAAAAAACCCTTCCATTATGGAAGGGTTTTTTATCATTTTGGGGTGATGATTATAACTTTATGTTGTATTCCTCTATTTTACGATATAGAGTTGTGAGCCCTATTTTCATAAGACGTGCAGCTTCGGTTTTGTTACCCGATGTGTAGTTTAGCACCCTACATATATGTTGTTGTTCGATAGACGATAGCTCCATTTCGTTGATGGAATCGTGGTGAGCTATTTGTATCTCTAACGGAAGATCTGAAAATTTAAGTAAGTTGCCAGATGCCATGATTAGGCTACGCTCAATAGTATTGCGAAGTTGGCGTATGTTTCCATTCCATTTTTGTTTTAGAAGAGCATCAAAAAATGGCTGTTCTATTTTGTCAATTTTCTTTCCCATCTTAGCTGCAAAAGCATCAATAAAACTTTGTGCAAGTAAAATTATATCGTTTCCGCGCTCTCGTAATGGTGGTAGCTCAATGGTAAAAACTGATAAGCGATAGTAGAGATCTTCGCGAAATGTGCCTTCTATAATGCTGCTTTTTAGATTTTTATGAGTGGCAGCTATGATTCTTACATCAACTTTAGTTACTTTGTGGTCGCCAACCTTTATTAATTCGCCACATTCTATTGTTCGTAAAAGTTTTGCTTGCAACATAATTGGCATGTCTCCTATTTCGTCAAGAAAGATTGTGCCTCCGTTGGCTTGCTCAAAAAGTCCTTTCTTATCGCGAACAGCTCCTGTGAATGCTCCGGATATGTGTCCAAACATCTCACTATCTAGTAACTCGCTACTGAAAGCCGAACAATTTATGGCAACAAATTCGCCACCACGTCGGCTACTTGCATAGTGAATGGCTCCTGCAAAAACTTCTTTTCCTGTTCCCGTTTCGCCTGTTAGTAGTATTGAAGTATTGGTCACCGCAACTTTACGAGCAAGATCCACTGCATTAAGCAGAGGTTTGGATTTGCCTATGATTGAATCAAATGTATATTGTTTGTTAATAATATTTTCAAGCTTTTTTAGTTTTGATTTCATAATCACTTTCTCTTCAGCATTTGCAAGCAACGGAACGATACGGTTGTTGTCGTCGCCTTTGGTGAGATAGTCGAAAGCGCCATTTTTAATTGCTTGAACCCCATCGGCAATATTACCGTGTGCTGTGAGCATGATAACTTCGCAATCTGGTAAGATAGATTTTATCTGCGGCACAAACTCCACACCATTGCCGTCTGGTAGAAAAACATCGCAGAGTACAATATCCGGTTGATAGGTAGATAATTGTCGCACTGCTATTTTTAAATTCTCAGCTTGCAAAACGTCGTACCCTTCTAGTGATATGATTCTTGCTAGTAGGGTGCGAATTTGCGGCTCATCGTCAATAACCAGAACTTTAGTCATATTGGTGGCGGATAAAAATTTATATGTATTATATTATTTTATGCTATGTAATATCTTATGACTATTTTATATAATCGTATGGTTGGGAATTTTTATCTAAGCCATCAATATTAAATTTACTGGTGCCATCAATAATAATTTAATACTTTTTTATTAAAAAAGTACGCACTTTCAGTGTCTATGGGAGCTGCGAGCAGCTCCTATGTATTTTCCTTAACGTACGGTTTAATTATATTGGTGGCGGATAAAAATTTATTTTATCGGACACCAATAATTGTTTTTGTCTTTTTAATAAAACGTGTCACGAACAAAATGCCAGCTGTGGTTAGACCTAAAAAGAAACCACACCATATTCCTTGCTCACCTAGGTTGAATTTAAATCCTAGTATGTAGGCAGCAGGAATGTTGATTAGAAGATATGAAACAAATGCGTAGATCATAGGTAGTTTCACATCTCTAATGCCACGTAATGCTCCTAGTACTGTCACCTGAAAACCATCTGACATCTCAAATAGGGCAGCAATAATAAACAGTTTGCCAGCCATCTCTATCACAGATTGGTTGGAGGTGTATGCCATTGCAATATATTCTCCAAATAACACAAAACATACAGCAGCGCCGAACATGAAAATGGTAGACATCTGCACTCCTGCTTTGGTGTATCGTCTGATTGTTGTGAAATTGCCTTGTCCATATTCGTGGCTAACAAGTATTGTTACCGCACCTGAAATGCCACATATCACCATGAACATTAAACTCATTACCGATAATATAATTTGGTTGGCTGCTAATGCCTCGGCACTTATCCAACCCATCATTATTGCGGTGATGCTTAGTGCAAAGACTTCCATCACCATTTGGGCTGATATTGGTAGCCCAACAGTGAGTAGTAGTTTTTGACTTTGCAGACGCATGTTTTTGCCTGAAAAGAAATTGAAATAACGATGCAGTGAGTTATGGCTGCGTAGGTAGACAAAAAATGCTATTGGCATGAAAACCCTAGATGCCAATGTTGCAACAGCTGCCCCATCTATGCCCATTGCTGGAGCACCAAATTTACCGTAGATCAAAATATAGTTAAGTACTATATTTATTATGTTTGATATTATGGTAATGGTCATTGATATTTTTGTGTTTCCTATCCCCTCCATAAACTGTTTGAAAGAGAGGAATATCATAAATGGAAATAATGATATGGCTACTATCTTAAAATAGTTCTCACACATTGCTATTACCTCGGTGGGTTGTCCAATTTTCCATAATAGAGGAGTGGCAAAGTAGAGTAGTAGCGATATTAAAATGCCTATTAATGAGTTTAAGATGATCGAATTTTGGAATAGACCTGCCGCCTTTTTGAAATCTCTAGTGGCATACAACCCGCCGGTAAGAGGTGTCAAGCTGAGTGCAATGCCCATTCCGAGCACCATGACGTTTGTAATTATTATAGATGCGAGTGCAGCGGCTGCCAGTTCAATAGCACCTAAACGCCCAACCATTATGTTGTCGATTATTGCCACAGTAGATTGTCCTATGTTGGCTATAATAATAGGCACTGCTAGTTTAAGATTGTTTTTGTAATACTTTTTTTCTAAAAAAAACATATATTGAATTTATAAGACAAATTATGCCGTCCCTTTGTGTAAAGAGGCGGCATAATCGTGAGTTAGAAGCTGTTTTAATTTGTTACCAGCATTTTACTACCACTCTTTTTGTACTCTTTTTCCAATGATTTTTGAGCTGTAGTTCACTACTATCTCGGCAAATCATCTAAAAAATAGCCTCAAAAATAGCAGTAATAAAATTTTGAACACAAATTAAAACCGTTTCTTAATAAAACTATTTCACAATAGTCATCTCGTTGATCAAACGCTTGCAGCCTGCAAACTTGTCGATGATAAATAATACGTATCGTATATCAACAGATATGCAACGTTGAAGTTCTGGTTCAAATGCTATGTCGCCACTCATTGCCTCCCAGTTGCCGTCGAATGCTATTCCAACGAGCTGACCTTCGCCATTGATAACAGGGCTGCCTGAGTTTCCTCCTGTTATATCGTTGTTTGATATGAATCCAACCACAACATCTTTTTTACCGTATGCTCCAAAATCTTTCTTTTTGTAGAGCTCTTTAAGCTTTGGATGAACTGTGAACTCATAAGGATTATTAAGATCTTCTTTTTTTAATACCTCACTTAAAAATGTTGTGTAGTTGTAGTTGAGATATGGGAGTACTTGACCATATGTCAAACGCATTGTGAAGTTTGCATCTGGATAGAATGTTTTAGTATCTTTATCCATTTCGGTGTAGCCTTTTACAAAAAGACGGTGTCCGCGAGCAAATATCTCATTATACTCTTTAGCAGCCTCTCTTGCCTCTTTTTGAGATTGACTGATTGATTTGTACATGGCCGTTGCTGGGTCGTTTGCAAGTGTTTTAGATGTTGGATTCTCTAAAAATTTGCTGAATTTCTCGCTGCTAGTAAAGATAGAGTTGTTGAACATGTAATCAACCACTTTGTCGGTATCACCGCCATCTATGTTTTCGATAGCTGCAAATATTGCAGGGCGATTCACAGCGCTAACATCTTCCATGAAGAGTTTTATCATTGCTTTAGCAACTTTTCTATCGGTTGAAACGCTATAATTTTTGTACAGGTCGGTTGCCACTGTGTTTTTTAGTTGCGTTGTCATCTCGTCGGCTTTATTATCTAAGCCTCTCTCTTTAAGGTCAAGTTGTTTTGCATATTCGGTATAGTTTCCTGCCATCCCAATCAACTCTATGCCGTTAAGCAATGATTCTGATATGTATGAGCTGATGAAGTTGTAGGGCATACGGCCTTTTACAGCTTTTTCTATTAGGCTTATGGCATCGCCATATTCAGCTTTTCTTGCTGGTGAGGCATTCACCCATTCAGAAAAACGTTTTTCGATCGCCTCTTTCTTCCCTATCACATTTAGATCTTCAATGCCTTTGTTCATGCCAATTGAATTTTTCCAATAGTTAGAGCTACCTGCATATTTCGACGCATATTGAATGTTGATCTTTTGATCTGCTTTCATGTCTGCCATCAAAATATCTTGACGGATGCCGCGTACTTTTATGCGTATAGGGTTGTTTTGTTTTAGCCTTTCGCTGACCTCAAAAGAGGTCATGTAGCGTGAGGTGCTGCCTGGAAAACCTAATATCATAGCAAAGTCACCCTCTTTCACCCCTTTTAATGAGATAGGAAGGTATTTTGCCGACACCATCGGAATGTTGTCTTTAGAATATTCGGCTGAATTACCGTTTTTATCGGTGTAGATGCGGAACATAGAGAAGTCGCCTGTGTGACGTGGCCACATCCAGTTGTCGGTGTCGCCACCAAACTTACCTATTGATGATGGTGGTGCGCCAACCATACGAACATCGTTGAACTTCTCGACTTCAAACATGATATATTGATTGCCACCAAAGAAATCTCTTATAAATACAGAGCGTCCTGCTTTTGATGGTTTGTTCTTAATTTCAATAGCCGCTGATAGCTCGGCAACTTTTTCGGAGCGTTGCTTCTCACTCATAGAAGATGTTAGCTGCGGAACTATTTGGTCGGTGACGTCGGTGATTTGTTTTATGAAAGTAACCGATAGTCCTGGAGTTGGAATCTCTTCTGCCATGGTCATTGCCCAGAATCCGTTTTGTAGGTAGTCGTGATCAACGGAGCTGTGTTGTTGGATGGCTCCATAGCCGCAGTGGTGGTTTGTTAGTAGCAGACCATTAGGTGAGATAACCTCGCTTGTGCAGCCGCCACCAAATATTGCTATGGCATCTTTCAAGCTGTTGTTGTTTATGCTGTATATATCTTCAGCCTCCAATTTAAGCCCTTTGGCTTTCATGTCGGCAATGTTTAACTTTTTCATAAATGGTAGTAACCACATGCCCTCGTCGGCTCTTACTGAGCTAACGAGAGTTGTTGCTACCAAAAGTGATAATAATATTTTTCTCATTTTTGTTCTTATTATAAAAATTTAGCCATATAATCTTCAACTTGATCAGTTGTGTAAGGAATGCGTTTACTGCCAAGAATTTGTTTTCCGTTTTCAGTAACCAGAACATCGTCTTCAACGCGACATCCGCCAAAATTTAGCATAGCACGAACTTTGTCGTAATTGATGAATGAGCGGTTTATACCCTCTTTTTCCCATTTGTCGAGAAGAGCTGGGATGAAATATATTCCAGGTTCAACAGTTATTACATGACCTTTTCTAAGACGTTTACCCATGCGTAGGTTGCTTAATCCAAATTGTGCGCTGCGCTCAATCTCATTGTCGTAGCCAACATAAGTTTCGCCAAGACCCTCCATGTCGTGAACGTCCATACCCATCTGGTGACCAAGACCGCATGGCATAAATAGAGCATGTGCCCCTGCTGCCACAGCCTCATCGGCATTGCCTTTCATTAATCCCATAGCAGTAAGCCCTTCTGTGATGACTTTACATGATGCAAGATGAACATCTTTGTAGAAGACACCTGGCTTAATGAGCTCCATAGCTTTTTCAAACGATGCCACCATGATGTTGTAGACCTCTTTTTGAACAGCTGAGAATTTTCCGTCTACTGGCATTGTACGTGAGAAGTCAGAGCAATAGCCCGATACCGCCCATGCACCTGCATCAACAAGCATCAATCTGCCTTTCTCAAGTTTGTTGCCGTGGTAGTGGTTGTGGAGTGTTTCTCCATTTTGAGTAACGATGTTATGGAAAGAAACGCCCTTGCCTTTTGATAAGGCGATGCCCTCAATGGCACCTGCTATTTCGCGTTCGTAACGACCGCTATGACACATCTCCATGGCTTTGGTGTGCATCAAATAGCCTATGTCGCATGCTTTGTGAATCTCTTCGATCTCCTCAGAGCTTTTTATCTCACGAAGTGCCACTACTGTGCGTATAAGCTCAGTAGAAATATAGTTATTGATGTTTTGAGAACTTATTCCTAGTAATTTCTCAAGGAGTAGTGTGTGCTCAGCACGATAAGGAGGTAAGAAATGGATTCTACGACCTTGTTTTATTGCTAGCTCAATAATATTAAAGAGGTGTGGAAGTGATCCAGTTGAGTTTATGCCAACCTCAAGTGCCATATCTTTAAGAGTTGGGAGGTGACCAGTCCATATAATATCATCAACCGATGGATCATTGCCATATATGCAATCCGTGTCGGCATCAATATCTAAAATTCCTACGTAATCGGGGTGATCCAAACCGAAGAAATATGTGAAAGTGCTATCCTGCATGAAATGAAATCCATTTGCAGGATAGTTCATTGGCGCTTCGCTGTTACCCAAAATAACAACTAATCCACTTTTAATATTGCCGCGTAAAGCATTACGGCGATAGGTATAAACATCTTTTTTAAACATAATATAAATCAATTAAGCACAGCGTGCTCTTTATTATTAGTGTTGTTTACGTAAGTTTATTAACTTCTAATAAAAACAATAATAATAGTTATTTAACATCTTTTATTATTGTTCAAAGGTATGAATTTTTTTTGAAAATAATCTAGCTGACGCTATTTTATAATTCGTTCCACGTATGATGTATAGTCTTTTACGGCTCTTTCATAGTTACCTTCAAAAAGCGGTGAAGATATAAGGAAATCGGCTGAGGCTCTGTTTATTGCAGTTGGAACATTGTAGACTGATGCCAAACGTAATAGTGCTTTCACATCCACATCGTGTGGTTGCGCCATCATAGGGTCCCAGAAAAATATTAGAATATCTATTTTCCCTTCAGCAATTGATGAGCCTAATTG